>CAMHHL010000115.1 GCA_946184925.1 uncultured Clostridia bacterium
CTTCTTTTCTTCCCAACCGAATTTTTATGCTTGCTGCGCAAGCAGCATATGAATACTGTCGGGCACCCGGCGCTTTTGTACGTGCCGACCTGTCTGCCCGACCATAATTACGCATTACGCATTACGAATTACGCATTTATTTGACTGACTGCTCCTTATCAAAAGCACTTCTGTCAAAAGCGTAGTCCCTCATCCGTCACCGCCAACAAGTTGTCGGCGACACCTTCCCCCGAGGGAAGGCTCGGTGCGTTTCCGCTGCGTTAATTGCTAATTGCTCATTGCTAATTGCAAATTAATTACGAATTACGCATTACGCATTACGCATTAAAAAAGCGCCCTCAGGGCGCTTTTTTATGCTCTCAGACTTCTGTCCGAGGTGTGGTCGTAATAAACTTTTTTGATGTCGGCTCCGATGGCTGTGAGCTTTTCGACGATATCCTCATAGCCTCGCTCGATGTACTGGATTGAGCTGACTTCTGTTGTGCCGGAAGCGCAAAGACCTGCGATTACCATCGCCGCGCCGGCTCTGAGGTCGGTCGCCTTGACGGGAGCCGCGGTGAGCTTTGAGCCGCCCTCGATGATGGCAAGTCTGCCCTCGACCGAGATGTGAGCACCCATGAGAGTGAGCTCGGAAACATACTGATAACGGTTGTCCCACACGCTCTCGTTGATAATACTTGTGCCTGCGACAGTCGTGAGAAGAACCGCGAACTGGGGCTGACAGTCGGTCGGGAAGCCGGGGTGCGGCATCGTCTTGATGTTGCAGCGTGTGAGCGGACGCTTGGTGGCGTCAACGAGGATAGCCTCGTCAAACTCCTTGATTTCGCAGCCCATTTCACGGAGCTTTGCGGTGATGGACTCGAGGTGCTTGGGAGTGACGTTCGAAACAAGCACTCTGCCGCGTGTAGCCGCAGCCGCGCACATATATGTTCCTGCCTCAATCTGGTCGGGAATTATCGAATAATTAACACCGTGGAGGAAATCCACGCCGCGAATCTTGATTGTGTCTGTACCGGCGCCGCGAATCTGAGCTCCCATGGAGTTGAGGAAGTTCGCGAGGTCAACGATGTGGGGTTCCTTGGCGGCGTTCTCGATGACGGTCTGTCCGTCAGCCTTGACAGCCGCGAGCATGATATTGATAGTAGCTCCGACGGAAGCAAAGTCGAGATAAATGTGGTTGCCGCGAAGTCTGTAGTCAGACCTTACGTCGATAATGGCGCCGTTGACAAGCTCATGACGCGCGCCGAGAGCAGCGAAGCCCTTGAGGTGGAGGTCAATCGGACGAGCGCCGAAGTTACAGCCGCCGGGAAGGCAAACTCTGGCTTCGTGGCACTTTCCGAGGAGAGCACCGAGGAGATAGTAGGAAGCTCTCATGCCTCTGACGAGGTCGCTTGTCGCACTGCTCGAAGTAATTCTTGTGGGGTCTATATATAATGTAGACTTGTTTTCTCTTTTCACCACAGCGCCCATATCCTGGAGGATTCTTCCGATGAGGGAAACGTCGCTGATGTTAGGTATATTTTCTATTCTGCAAGGCTCGTCGCAAAGGATAACCGCCGGGATAATAGCAACAGCGGCATTCTTCGCACCGCTGATTCTTACTTCACCGTCGAGAGCCTTGCCGCCGTTAATAACAAATTTTTCCAACTTGGCACACTCCAATAACTAATTGACTATGCATTAGTGTTAGTAGTAATCATCGCATTATGCTTGATTTACGTCTTACATTACCTTCCAAAAGTTACACAAATGTAAGAAAAATCACAATTTGTAGTGGTTTTGAAGATACAATACCACAATTTCATCCGTTTAGAATGATACCCCATATTCCGCCTAAAGTCAAGACGTTTTTGGAAACTGTAACCTAAATTTGGTAATCTTGTCTGTTATTTGTCAGTAGCCTGTAATTTTTATTCCGAATTTGCCTAAAGAGGTTAACAAATTGTCATTTTTCTTTTGCGAAATTATAAAATTTATTAATTTTTCGTTAAGGAATTAAAAAACGTGAAATATTTTGCTGTACGGGAATTATAACCCTGTTTTTATACAAGCTCGGGGAACTCGGCTCAAAACAAAAGAACCGACCACAAGGCCGGTTCCCATTTAACACACACGAATTATGCGGTTCTCATTATGTTCTTTGCGGCGTCTACCGTGAAGGTCATCTTTGCTGCCGCCCACTTTCCGTTCATATCCTTATACTTGAGGGTGAGGTGGTTCCCGCCCTGAGCAGTGCCGGTAATGCGGAAGGTGTATGTTTTTGTCCCGAAGTTATAGACGCACTTAATCTTGAGATTTGTGTTGTCTGTCTTGTATGTCCAGTCGTAGCCGTAGGGCGCCTTTCCTGTTGTCTTAAAAACAAATGTCTTGGCGAGGACGTTGCGTCTTGCGGTTCTGTCGGCAACGGTCGCGTCGTAGGTCTGAACCGTCTTGATTGAGGAGTTCGCCTGCGCGGAGCCTGCATAGCTGTTTGCGCTTGCCTTTGCTCCCGACATTAAGAGCATTGAGCCTGCTGCGATGATGATTGCGAGTGTCATTGCGATGATTGATACTTTAAAGCTTCTTTTTGTCATTTTGGTTAACTCCTTTACTTTTTGTTTGGTTAATTAGCTCACTAATTAACTTGTTGAGCATACTATATCATACCTTCCCACACTTGTCAACCCCTTTTTTTAATTTTTTCTCTCTACCCTGTTACGTGACTTCTCCTATCAAAGGCTTAGTTTTAGCTGTGTGTCGCTGTCCTATCAAAAGTCTGTAAAGGTAACGTTGGGCGGTGACGGATGAGGGACTACGTTTTTGCAAGAAGTGCTTTTTTTAATGCGTAATTCGTAATGCGTAATGCGTAATTAAAGGTCGGGCAGACAGATTGTGAGTTTCTCACGCCTGTTGCCCGACAGAATTTTTATGCTTGCTGCGCAAGCAGCATTTTAAATCCGGTCGGCTATACGGCGTTGTTTTTCTATTCTGCCTATCTACTCGACCACAACTTACAACTTCCTGCTTACAACTTACAACTTCACGAAAAAAGAGCTGCCGGTTTCGGCAGCTCTTAATATACTATTAATATATATTGGTTTTTTACTTTGCAAAGCCGACGGCTCTGGATTCGCGGATGATGTTGACTTTAATCTGACCGGGATACTCGAGATCCTCTTCAATCTTCTTGCAGATTTCTCTCGCGAGTGAAGCCATGCGGTCGTCGTTGACCTTTTCGGGCTTGACCATAATGCGGATTTCGCGACCTGCCTGAATAGCGTAGGAGCTGTCAACTCCGTCGAACGAGGACGCGACCTCCTCGAGCTTCTGGAGACGCTTGATGTAGTTTTCGAGATTCTCACGTCTTGCGCCCGGTCTGGCGGCGGAAATGGCGTCGGCAGCCTGAACGATGCAGGCGACAACCGTCTTAGCCTCAACGTCGCCGTGGTGAGCGTGAATCGCGTGGATGACGGCGTCGCTTTCCTTATACTTGCGCGCAACCTCAACGCCGAGCTCGACGTGGCTTCCCTCCATCTCGTGGTCGAGAGCCTTGCCGATGTCGTGGAGAAGTCCGGCGCGCTTGGCAACGGTCGGGTCAAGACCGAGCTCGGACGCAATCATGCCGGAAATGTACGCAACCTCGAGCGAATGGTCGAGGACGTTCTGACCGTAGCTTGTACGGTAGCGGAGCTTGCCGAGCAGCTTGACGAGCTCGGGGTGGATTCCGCGGATGCCGACATCGAGCACCGCGCGTTCGCCGCTCTGCTTAATCTTCTGGTCAACCTCGCGGCGAGCCTTCTCGATAGTTTCCTCAATTCTCGCCGGATGGATTCGCCCGTCGGCGATGAGCTTCTCGAGGGCAATTCTCGCGACCTCGCGCCTTACGGGCTCGAAGCTCGAGAGCGTAATCGCCTCGGGTGTGTCGTCAATAATAAGGTCAACGCCGGTGGCGTTCTCAATTGCGCGGATATTTCTACCCTCGCGTCCGATGATTCTGCCCTTCATTTCGTCATTGGGCAGGGCTACGACGGACACTGTAGCCTCGCTCACCTGGTCAGCGGCAAGACGCTGAATCGACAGTGAGATAATCTTGCGGGCAATCTTCTCGGATTCATCCTTAAGCTGCTCCTCGTACTCAAGAATCTTGACGCTCTTCTCATGGGCGAGCTCGTGGTCGAGCTGCTCGAGAAGATAAGCCTTTGCCTGATCGGCTGTATAGCCGGAGATTCGCTCGAGCATTTCGAACTGGCTTTTCTTAATCTGTTCGACCTCGGCGACCTTAGCCTCAGCTTCCTTTAGCTTCTTGGTAACCTTTTCTTCCTTGTGCTCAAGATTGTTCATCTTTTTGTCAAGGTTTTCTTCCTTTTGCTGAATGCGTCTTTCCTGACGCTGGACCTCCCTGCGGCGGTCGGAGAGCTCCTTCTCGCTCTCGTTGCGCAGGCGGTGGATTTCATCCTTACCCTCGAGGACGGCTTCTTTCTTCTTCGCCTCGGCGGTTTTCATCGCCTCGGAGACGATTCTGTTTGCCTCCTGTTCAGCACTTCCGATTTGTTTCTCCGCCACGTTCTTGCGGTAGGCAGTTCCGGCAAAGAAACCGACTACGCCGAAAACAACCGCGGCGGCAACTGCAATAATAATTGCAATCGGACCCATTTTGACACCTCCTTGATTTGATGCTTTAAAAAATTAATTCGAAATCAAAATCAACCCGGTGCCGTTAAGCAAGATATTAAGTTGTAAAATATTTTGAACACTTGTAAAGTGGATTATGTCTCAACGCGGTTTTTACGCGTGCAAAACGTGAATAAGTATAACAAAATATCTATAAATAACGGCTCTTACGAGTCTGATTAGAAAAGTAAACCGTAAAACGGTTCAGTACAGTCGGCATATTAGCAGACATATACATATATATAGTATCTCAAATTGTGCATAATGTCAAGAATTATTTTTCCGTTTCGGAATAAATAATTGCAAATGCCGCAGGTTTTTCAACTTAATTTATATATACATAAAATTTTTGGGGGATAATTCTTACAAATGCTTGCATTTTGAACAAAAATACAATATAATAGATTCGACTAAATTTTGTTAGGAGGAATTCTAATATGTCAGTAAAAGTTGCTATTAACGGTTTCGGCCGCATCGGCCGTCTCGCATTCAGACAGATGTTTGGTGCGGAGGGATATGAGGTTGTCGCTATCAACGACCTTACAGATCCCAAAATGCTCGCTAACCTTCTCAAGTACGACACAGCTCAGAAGGGCTACTGCGGTACTA
>CAMHHL010000116.1 GCA_946184925.1 uncultured Clostridia bacterium
CTTCCGTTCTTTTTTCTTTGCGGTGATTTGCTCGGTGACGGCGGTGTATTGGGATAAGGTCGCTTTTGCAGATCGGACGCGGCGCTTTGTCTTTTGCCCGATGGCGCTGCCGGCTTGGAGATGATAACGGATGACGATCATCTTCTCGCGCAGCGTTTCCATCGCTTCTGCGAGGGCAGGGAGCGTGTTTTTGACGGTCTGCGAGATTTTCTTCATGGCGGTCTTTAGCTCGCGGAGAAGGGCGTTGTCGGCTTTGATTTGACGGTTGATCTCGCAGCGATCAGCGACAAATCCTTTTCGCTCAATGGTTCGGGCGACGTAGCCTTCATGGATCGTCGGTTGTTCGTCAAGCCCTCTGGTGGCGTGGCTGCGGTGGTCGATGTGCGCGTCGGTGCGGTTTGCTTCATCGAGGAATTTGTTTGTGATCTGCGCCCATTGTTCACGCCACACGACAAGCTGCTCGTCGCTGTTCCAACGTTCGGCGATCGGATTTTGCCGACCGAATCGCGTGCTTTTCGGATATTTATTGACGCGTTTATAACCGTGCTTTTCGGCTTCCGACGGCGGCATATACACCTTCTTTTTACCGACAAAATATTGATATTGCTTCTCCCAGCCTTGTCCTTTTACTTTCGAAAATTCGGCTGCGGTGAAGCCTTTTTCTTTGCCGTTTTTGACACAGAGATATTCCTTTTCGGTTTTGTTTTGCCATTTGCCTTTGTCGTCCAAAGGTCGGACTGTCAGCAGAATGTGCGCGTGGGGATTGTGACCGTCGGTATCGTGAATGGCGACATCGGCACACATTCCTTCTGCAACAAAATTATCTTGAATATACTCCGTCAGCAATTTTATCCACCGCGTTTTGTCGAGCTCGATCGGCAGAGCAACGACTAATTCGCGTGCGAGTCTGCTGTCCTTAGATTTTTCTGCAGCTTCAACTGCGTTCCACAAAACGCTCCTGTCCTTCCATTCGGGCAGCGCGTTTTTCGGCAGAAAAACCTGTTGCCAAACAAGCCCTCTTTTGCGAGTGAAGTCATGTGTTACGCCGTCGTATTCGTTATGAATTTCGGAGCAACTCATATATGCGGCGGCTGCAACTGCGCTACGCCCGGAGCCGCGACTGACGGCTTTTGCTTCTAAATGATAAATCGCCATAACAACAGTCCTTTCAAAAATAGGCTTTCAATAAGCCGTAAACCCTCGGAGAGCGCACGGCTGCCGCCAAGGCAGTACCACCGCCTGTTTTACAGGTGGTGAGTAAGTGCGCCCTTCGGGAATTAAAATAAGGCTACCGGTCACAATTAAACAAACATTGCAACAAGTGATTTTTGATTTCTTCCTGATTCATGTTCTTGATTTCGGGCATGACGTTTTCCAAAATCGCACCTTCCTGAATCAATCTTCGCGTCCTTGCTTTTCGCTCTTTTTGGCGATTTCGCGCTTGCGCTTCCTCCAAACGGTGCTTCGCTTGCAGTTCTTCCTTGGTCATACTTCTTCCTCCGTTGAAAACAGTTTCTTTGCAGATCGCAATGTGTCAGCCGCGTTGAGCTGGCGGATGTTTTGGCGATTTACTTTGAGCGGAACGCAGCGCTCCAAAACGCGGTCATAGATCCTCGCGTGCGCTAAATCCTTCGGGTGCTTCAATTCGTCAAGTGTTAAATTGGTCGTAACAATCAACGGTTTCTTGCTGCGGTAACGGCTGTCGATCACGTTGAAAACCTGTTCCAGTGCAAACTCGGAATTGCGCTCAATACCGAGGTCGTCGATGATCAACAGACTGTAGCGGTTGAAGCTTTCGATGAATTTGTTGCGATCTTCGTTGAACATGGCAGACAGTTGGTTCAGGATTTTTGAGAAATTCGTCATCAAAACCGAAACGCCATTTTCAATCAAAGCATTGGCGATACAGGCGGCGATAAACGTCTTGCCTGTTCCGACATTGCCCCACAGCAAAAGCCCGATACAGCTTTCCTTCATCATAGCCCACTCGGTCACATACCGTTGGGCTTTTTTGATTTCGGGATTGTATCCCTTGTCGTTGGCAAAGGTGTAATCGTGCAGATACCTGTCCTGCAAGCCGCTTGCCTTCATTCGTTCGATACGAAATTCTTCTTGGCGTTTTTGAAACGCGGCTTCCGCTTTTTCTTCCGCGATCCGTTGACAGTCGCACATGACCGGCGGCGTAACGATACGGTCGCCGTGATGTATCACGCACTGACGCGGCGTGTGACACTTAGCGCAGTAGATCAGTCCGTCGGCTTCATTGACGTATTCATCCTCTTTTGGTTCTCGGTGCGGAAACAGTCCGCCGAGAATTTTGTTGATAGAGCTCATAAGCTTTCATCATCCTCACAATCATAATTTCTTGAAGGCTGAGCAGGATTGTCACGATCATACCAACATCGGATCGTCGCGGCGTGGTCGGCGTAGCTTTTGCCGGTGGACTGCATATAAGCCGACAGACGTTCGATGTACTCCCGAAGCTGCGGCACTGTCTGACGCAGAAAATCCATGTCACCATCAGAGAGAAAAACATTTTGAAATTTGCCGTAGCCTTTACTCCTTCTTTTTGATTCATTTGTTTTACTCTCTTTATTTTTATTTCCGGACAGTTTTCTTTCCATGTGACAGACAGTTTTCTTTCCGTCAGAAGGACAGTGTTCTGTCTGTCTCGCGGAAAGATTTCTGTCGACGGGGAGCTTTATATAGATACGGTTCGCCTTGCCGACACCCTGACGCTTGCGAAGAATCAGAGCGTGATCTTCAAGGGCGGCTAACGCTGTTTTGACGGACATCTCGCTTTTGTGTACGGATTCTGCTAAATCCCGTATGGGATAGTAGATAAAGACGTTGCCGTGCTCGTCAGCCCAACCGCCTTTTACCTGAGAAACCCTGGCGCGGTCAAACAGGACGATGTAAACAAGCTTTGCCGTTTCGCTGAGGTCAATCATTTCAAGCAAAAATTTCGGGTACGCCATATACGCCGGAAGCGTTGTATCCGTTGTCATGAATTGTGTCAATTTACTCACCACCTTACACGGTGATTGTAGCGCAAGCAGAAAGGAAACGCATTGACCGAGAATTGACTGTTTTTTGACAAAAAAACAGCCACACACCGAAGTGCGTGACTGTGATTGGCTATTTGAGTTTCGCGTTTAGATACAGAATCATTTTCCGTCTTTTTTCTTCCAATAAATTTGGATCAGACGCATAATAAATTTCATATATCTCAAATGCTGTTTTAAAATGGTTGAAGGCTTGACGCTTATCGCCGACAAGCGAGATGATTTCGCCCAGCTTTTCCTGAACCATAGCATAATCCAAGGACTTTGTTGAGTTAATTGTTTCGATCAGCTTGCTCAGATTTTGAAGTTCGCGCACAGCTCCGAAAATATCTCCCGAAGACACAAGCAATAAAGAATAATTGTAAATCCTGACAATGTTATCGTGATGACGAATAATATTGAATCGCTTGGCAAATCGTATTGCTTTTTCCAAACTGTTTAAGGCGAGGCTGATATCGTCGTTTTGGTGATAGAGGTTTGCAAGGTTGGTATATAGGTTGCAGATGAGATGTACATTCTCCGCAGTTACTTCATTTATCATGGCGATCGCCTGTTTTTCGTATCCGATTGCTTTGGAAATATCTTCCTCTAAAGTGGCGCGGTAATCCAACAATAAAGCGCGGTCAGATATGGTTCCAACGGCGTCGTCGCTGAGTAACGAGTATAGTTTTTCCGTAACGATATGTCTGAGGTTTGAGAATTCATACTTTTCCATATAGGGGAAAACGTCCTCCAAAAAGCGAAGGTAAAAATCAATATCATCATTCTCTATCAGATCGATGATCGTTTCAATCGTGTCGAACAGCTGTCGATAATACAGAACATCTTCACCGTGTCGCAGGCAGATGTGCTGAATACTTTTCAGGAGGGTTTTGCATTTGGTTACCGACGGTTTTGTTTCGTCGAGTGCGATTTCCTGAATCATCGGGTGAAGAACGATTATTTGACCGGGCAGCAGTTGCACAAATCCTCTTTCAATCAGCTCGTTGATGAAGTTCATGTTTTCAAGCTTGAGCCAAAGTGCGATTAGCTTTGCGGCAATGCCGTTGCGTGGTGCTAACGCGAGATTGCACATGATATATGTTTCGGCTGATGAAAGCTTGTACAGCGAGAAAAGTGTATGAATATGCGTGTAATAGGTTGCCTTTTTGCTTTTGCCGTCTTTCCTTGCGCTGACCTTATCCTCGCTATCCATAGCTGCTTTTTCGGTGCGCAGCTTTTCCAACAATTGATCCGGCGCTAAAATGCCGACCTCCAACAGACGTGCCGCTAATTCAACGGCAAAGGTGTGATTGTGAACCGTTTGGATCATCTCGCTTAGAACTACTTGATATTTCTCGGCGTCCGTAAATAGGTTTCCCATTAAATCAAGCAGCGCGTCGTCCGGCATTTCTTCAATGGTGTAGTTGTCATAATCATCAAAGCGACTGCGCGTTGTGAACAGGATACGGCAGGAGTATGCGAGGACTTCGCTCAACAACTCGTCATCGCTCGCAATGGCGTTGAAGTTATCCACGATGATCAGGCTGTCAGCTTTTAGGCTTCGCAGGAAACGGCTGTGCCGTCTGAACCGCTCCGCTTCGGGCTCGTTCGCGTTATAATCATCTGCAAAATCCAGATTGACAATATCTGCTTTCAAGCTACCGGAGTAGTTGATGTAGATGATGTTGGTGTAGTCCTTTTTGTGTTTCTTCGCGTAGGCTTTGGCAAGCTCGCTCTTGCCGATTCCGGGTATGCCTTGCATAAAGATTTTTCTGTTTTTGCTCAGTTGGTCGTGGAGCGCATCAAGCTCTTTGTCTCTGCCGCAGAACCAGCGGCACGGCTTGGGAACATCAGCACCAAAGATCACGTCGTTTACAATAGGAGAAAGGGCTTTTCCTTCCTTTAGCTTTTTGCTACCGGCTTCGCGTTTGATGAAGCTGCGCTCCATGGAAAAGCAAAGTACAGCGCAGAGAAAATCAGCTTTTTCTTTGCTGTTGGAAAACGGATAACCGCTCGTCAATCGTTGCTTTGCACCATCTGAGATCGTTGTGTCAAAAACAATCAAATCGTAAATCTCCTGCACCGCCATATCGCTGTCATACATCATCGGCAGAATATTTTCCTCAATATCAGCGGACAGACATTTTCTCTTGCG
>CAMHHL010000117.1 GCA_946184925.1 uncultured Clostridia bacterium
ATAATATCGGGTAATCTGTGGGCTGATTTTAGCTGCACCTTTGAACCAACGGCAAACCAGTCCGTTATCAAAGACATATTCATAATTTTGTTCATCGTTGGCGAAGGCGGCAAACAGCTCATACAGTAAATCCGTTTGGCTGATGTCATAGCTTTCACCGATGTATTTTCTGATGATTGCCATAACCGAGCAGAAATCACATCGCTCCATAATCTTTCCTCCCCAAAATATCAATTTTCAGTCAATTTCCGCTCAATGTGTTTTTGTTCACCGTGATGTAGAATGAACACATAACAAACAGGACTGTGGGCTGTAAAAATCATATCACATCCTGTTTGTCGAATTTGGTAATAATATGGAGGAAAAAATGAAAAAAGATAGGTTTACGGAAGGAGTATTCGACTCTTATCCCGACGTCGTCAGCGTTGAGGAAATGCAGCAAATGCTGCGGCTCGGGAAGAACGCGGTTTATCAATTACTGAAAGACGGCGTTATCAAGTCAATCAAGGTCGGCAAGCGGTATATTGTGCCGAAAAAATATGTCATTGATTTTCTCTTAGGAGAACAAAACCAATGACGAAGATGGTATAATTTACTTAGCGATTGATTGACTGTGTAGCCGAGAAAGGAGCGCAATATGGCTATTACAGGAAGCATCCAACAGAAGAACGGCAAGTGGTACGCCGTTTTGAACATGAAAGACATTAACGGAAAACGCAAACCAAAATGGATACCGACGGGGTACAACGCCAGAGGCAACAAAAAGAAAGCCGAGAAGTTTTTGGAACAGCAGATCAGCAAGTATTCCGAAAACGCGCTTGACGGCAACGCTAACGATATTTTGTTAGCCGACTACTTTGAAAGATGGCTGCCGAAGATCGAAAAGGAAGTCAGACCGAACACCTTCCGCTCGTATAAGGGCAACATGAAGAACCATATCATCCCGTATTTTCGGGAGAAAAAGATACGGCTGCAGCAGCTGTGTCCGGTTCATCTCGAGGATTATTATAAATCCTTGAAGGAAAAAGGTTTATCTTCCACCACCGTCAAGCACCATCACCAGACGATCAGCAAAGCGCTGTCCGACGCGATCCACGACAAGCTGCTTGTATATAATCCCGCAAGTGCGGCAAAATCGCCGTCGCCGGCGAAGTTCAAGGCGAAGTACTTAACGCCGAAGCAGTTGGAGCAGCTGATGATTCTGATCAAAGGCACGGTCATTGAATTGCCGGTGCAGCTCTGTTCCATCTATGGATTCCGCAGGAGCGAAGTGCTCGGATTGAGGTGGGAGTACGTTGACTTTGAAAAACGCACCATCACCATTGCGGAGACCTTGCAGCAGGGCGTCGGAGGAAGCTATGTAGACACCACGAAGAATGAAAGCAGCCATCGAGTGCTTCCGCTGACGCAGCAGGCATACGACTTGCTGATGTCGCAGAAGGAGCAGCAAATTGAGCGTTCAAGGGTGATGGGCTGCTATTATTACAAAAGCGACTATGTTTGCACTTGGGCGGACGGAAAGGTGATTCAGCCGAATTATCTGACAAGAAGCTTTCACAATATTCTGAAAAACAGCGATTTGCCGATGGTGCGCCTGCACGACCTGCGGCACAGCACGGCGAGTAATCTGATCGAGCAGAATGTGTCGATCGTCAACGTCGCCAACTGGCTGGGTCACAGCAGTCCGACGACCACGCTGAACTTCTATGCGCACACAAATCAGACGCAGAAAAAGATGGTGGCAACTGTGATCGACGATATGATTTCAGTCAGGTAATCGCGGTTAGAAAAATGTTGCTGCGTTAGAAGCCGTTAGGAAAATTTTTCAAAAAGCGTAGAAAAGTGTTAGAAAAGTGTTAGAAATCGGGGTTTAGCTCGTTAGAAATGGGTTCAGGCAAAAAAAGAAAACCCTCAAAAACGGCTTAGATAAGCCATTTTTGAGAGCTGCTTGGCAGGGGCAGAAGGACTTGAACCCTCGGCACGCGGTTTTGGAGACCGCTGCTCTACCAACTGAGCTATACCCCTGTGTATTCAATTGCTGCACGTGAAGTCTCGTTCACTCGCAAGAGGTATCATAACATATTCGCACGTCTTTGTCAAGCGATTTTTGCAAGAAAAGCGCGCGATAACATTTTTGCAAGAAAAGCGTGCGATAACAGTAAAAAACAAAAAAGATTTATTAAAAATCTTGAATTTTATCTGATATTATGGTAGAATAGCAATAAATATATCTTGACAGAAAGAGAGACAGGGTATGCTCGTAGCAAGCAAGCAAGCAAGTAAGGCATAGTTGCGCCCTTTTACACCCCTATATGATAAATCAGCACAGGAGTAGTGTATCATCACTGCCCCTGTGCGTTTTGTTGTTTGCGGATTTGATGGCATGAGCGATGAGGTATACAGAGTTATTTGGCTGAAATGGAAGTCCCAAATGGTGTCGGCAAACTGCTTGCGTGATTTAGCGGACAAACCGCTATCAATAAATATAAAATATAACAAAAAACAGGAGGGTCAAAATGATGAAAAAAACAATAAGTGTGATGCTTGTGTTGAGTATGGTTTTGTCGTGCGCTGTGAGCCTCAGCGTTTCCGCTGCTGAAAACGGAGATGGCGGAGCTGCTGCAGAGAATTCGGTTTATCTGCTCGGCGATGCCAATCTTGACAGCAATGTAAGCATCTTCGATGTGACCGAAATCCAGCGTTCACTGGCGGAGCTCACCACATCCAGCGGGCTGCAGACAGAATTGGCGCAGGTTGACGGAAATGAGCTGTCGATTCAGACAGCAACGCTCATCCAGAAGTATTTAGCGGAAATGGATACCGGACTTCCCATCGGCGAGCCCGCCGGAGATGAGAACGAGGGCGTTGTCTACGCCGAAAGCGTTCCTTGGTACCAGATCGGTGAGGTAGGAGAAGCTTCGGAAAAGCACGATACCTTTTTTTCGACCGAATATCCTCAGGTCGCGTTTGTCTCTGACAGCCTTGTGATTCAATACTTTTTGGCAGGGACGGGATATGCTACCGACTGTGAGCTCATCGTGACAAACGGCGGAATGACTCGAACGTTTGCTCTTCCGATGGGAACGTACGTTGTTTTCGATTATGAGAACAAGGTCATGATCTTCAGCGATTACACTACAACGTTAACGATCAACGGCTTTGCGTCATACAACCCGTTTTCTGCTATGGCGCCGGTCGACTGCACGCTGTACCGGACCGACGAAAAGGATCTGTACTACGGCGGCGAACCGATGGAAGCGACCTTTGCTTATGATGAGGTCCCGATGCTGAAGAGCGGCGAAAATATCCTGATCCCGCTCCAGACGATGTCCGATCTATTCTTCTCGTATATCGGACTTTTCTTACAGTACAACGGCGAAGGCGTTTATATGCTTACCAATAGCGCTGATGCGGCTTTCCCCGACTATTTTGCTCAGTACAGTAATATTGAAAAGCACGACACGGTTTCGTATGCGCTGGCGCAGGTGAACTATTATGAGCTCTGCAATGTCCTTGATCTGCGTTACGGCTTGCAGGCGGCACATAATATCGCCTCCTTCGATGCATACTTCACCCGCAAGGGGTTCAAAGAAAGGATGCTCACCACCGATCTCGTATCCATCGAGAAGGCGCAGCAGGACATCAGCCGCAATCTTTTTGAGGACTTCCACAGCGGAGCGACGATGCAGTCGGTTTTCCTGACGGATACCGTCGTAAGCGACTCTCCCTACAGTCCTGTCTTCTATAATCGTATCGTCAAAATGAACAGGGTCAAGTCAGCGAGAGCAGATGCGTTGGGCGCTCAGTTAGGAACTGACTTCCCGAACTATCAGCGTATTGGCGATACAGTGTTCATCACCTTTGACTTCTTCACGTTCGGTAACGGGTCCGGTCCGGACTATTTCTATACCGAGTCTTATGTGCCGACGGCCGACGGCAATACTACGGATACCGTCGATCTGTTCCATTATGCGCTGGAGCGCCTGCAGAACGAGGATAAGGACGCGAAGAATGTCGTAATCGACATCTCGTGCAACGGCGGCGGCGCGGTATATTCCTGCGCCTACGCTATGCAGGCTATTAGCGGTCAGTGTACGATCGTTCTCCAGAATCCCAACACATGGGCACTTCATCAGTGTGTCTATCAGTTTGATCTCAACCTTGACGGCACCATCGACGAGAACGACAAGTCAATGCTTGAGTTGGGCTTTAACGTGGCGGTGATCTCATCCGACGCTTCCTTCTCCTGCGGCAATATGCTGCCCTGCACGCTCGATTCGCTCGACGATCGTATCCTGCTGCTTGGTCAGCAGAGCGGAGGCGGCGCCTGTGAGGTAGGCTATATTTCTACCGCTGTTAACTCAACGATGCAGATTTCCAGCGAGTGTCGTTTTGCTACCATGAAGAACGGCTATATCCGCGACATCGACGGCGGCGTCGCTCCCGACATCTATCTCAGCCTGAACAGGATGTATGACAGGGATTATATCGTTGGCGTAGTCAACGACGCATTTGGGGTATGAGAATCACAGAAGTTGACCGACGATCAGTTATGCGAAAACGCTGTACCGTCCCGCCTATCGGAATCTAATCACAGTATAAGATCGGATGACGCACAAATGCTGTCAAACGATGATTATAAAAATCTATTTAGAGAAGAGCAAAACGAATATACTTCAAGCAACAAATAACGAAAGAAATCAAAAAGAAACTTAAAAAGGCACATCTGAGCAAGCCATACGTGAGAAACGTACAGCGAATGTTAAAAATATGGAAGAAAAAAGCTTAGGCGATTCTTTTAACGCTTTTCAGGCAGCGAACAGAATATTCCGAGTGAGTGACAGTTGCAGCGATTGCGACAGCCAACAAGGCAATCTGAGCATCGCCCTACACTAATATGTACTTCACGGGCGAGTTTCTGCTTGACGACGTGAGCCTCGGTAGCGAGACCGAGAGCGGCTTCACTTGGTA
>CAMHHL010000118.1 GCA_946184925.1 uncultured Clostridia bacterium
GACGGAAAACTTTGTAATATTCGCTATAAGAAAAATTAATCCGTTGTAAAAACTCCGTTTTCGATGTCTTTAAGCATCTGAACTCTGCGTGTATGGCGCTCCTCATCGGCTGAGAAAGGTGTGTTAAGGAAGATATCGGTGAACTTCACGGCGTCATCCTCGGTGGTAACTCTGCCGCCCATGCAGAGAATGTTAGCATTATTGTGGCGGCGCGTCATCTCGGCGCCGAACTCGTTGCTGACAACAGCGGCGCGGATACCCTTGACCTTGTTGGCGGCGATTGAGATTCCGATTCCGGTTCCGCAGCAGAGGATTCCGAGCTCAAACTCGCCCGATGCAACCGCTGTAGCGACTTTATAGGCGTAAATCGGATAATCAACGCTGTCATCGGTATAGCAGCCGAAATCCTTATATTCAATATTTCTTTCGTCAAGATACTTGATTATGGCGGTTTTGAGGTTAATTCCGCCGTGGTCACAACCTAAGGCAATCATTTTTTACTCTCCATTTTCTTTTTCAGTTCTCTTTCCGCCTGAGGCAGCCGCAGATATGACGGCAAAAGCTCGGCGGCGGTGACAGTCTCGCAGCTTTGTGCTTCGAGCGCAACTCCGAAGGCGTTCTGATATCTTATGTGCTCGGGAGCAATTGAAAGCGAGGGTAATTCTTCTTTTAGAGAATTATAGCATAGCTCTGCCCCATCTCCAACGAGGATAATTTCCCCGGAAATACTCCTGAGCTCCTCACACAAATCGCTGATTGCAAGCGCCCTGTCGTCGCAGAGGCGTTCGATTTTCCCTCCGCTTATTCCGAACAGCGCGTTGTAGACCTGATTGCAGCGCGCGTCCATAACGGCGCACGCAACGCAGTCGCAGCCCGAGAGATTATGAGCCATAGCCGCCAGAGTTGAAACTCCTGCGCAGGGCAATCCGAGCGGCATTGCCATTCCCTTGATTGCTGAGACGCCGATTCTCACTCCCGTAAATGAGCCGGGACCGGCGGAAACCGCGAGACGGTCAATATCGCTCAGGCTCAGACTTGTGCAGCTGAGAAGGTTCTCAACCATTGGAACAAGCGTCTGGCTGTGGGTGAGCGATGTGTTGATAAAAAAGCTTCCGATTATTTTGTCATCCTCGACTATAGCCGCCGAACACGCCTTTGCCGAGGAATCAACAGCAAGAATTTTCAAATCAGATTCCCTCGATTTTAAATGTTCTTTCGCTCTCGCCGGTCTTTTCGATGCAGACCTTTATCGCGGTGTCGGGTAAAGCGCCCTCGATGTTCTCACTCCACTCGATGACGATAACGCCGTTGTCGATATAATCGAAAAAACCGATTGAATACAAATCGTTCCAGCTCTCAATCCTGTACATATCGAAATGATACAGGCGGCAGGTGCCGGAATACTCGTTGACGATTGCGAAGGTGGGGCTTGTTACATTTTCCTCAACGCCCAAGCCCCTCGCGAGCCCTCGGGTGAAGGCTGTCTTGCCTGCTCCGAGGTCGCCGTACATGGCGATTATCTCATTGCCGTTGAGGTTTTTACTGAAATCTTCAGCAAAATCTTCGGTTTCTTCAACCGATTTTGATATAAATTCAATCATTAAAATAAACCAACTATTCTATTATTTTCAATATCTACCTTTTCAGCGGCAGGAACCTTGGGCAGTCCGGGCATAGTCATGATGTCGCCGGTATAAACTACCACAAAGCCCGCTCCGTTCGAGAGCGAAACGTTCCTGACTGTAATTGTGAAGTCCTTCGGAGCTCCGAGGAGCGAGGGATTGTCGGAAAGCGAATACTGGGTTTTGGCGATACATACGGGGAGATTTCCGCCGCCGAGCGCCTCAACCTCCTTGATAGCCTTCTCAGCCGCCGTTGTGTAGGCAACGTCCTTTGCGCCGTAAATATTCTGAGCAATAGCGAGGATTTTCTCCTTGACGCTGAGCTCGAGCGGATAAATCGGAGCAAAGTCAGAGGGCTTCTCAACAGCCGCTACGACCTTTTCGGCGAGCGCCTTGCCGCCTTCGCCGCCGTTCGCGAAAACGTCGGAGAGCGCAAAGTCAGCGCCCTTCTCAATGCAATACTGCTCAATGAAGTCGAGCTCTTCCTTTGAATCGGTGAGGAAGCGGTTAATCGCGACAACAACGGGAACATTATATTTGCGCATATTGTCTATGTGAACTCCGAGGTTGCAGATACCCTTCTTCAGAGCGTCGAGGTTCACTTCGCCGCACTCAGCCTTGGGAACGCCTGCGTTGTACTTCAAAGCGCGAGCAGTCGCGACAAGAACGATTGCACTTGGCTTGAGACCGGCGTAACGGCACTTGATGTCGAGGAACTTCTCGGCGCCGAGGTCGGAACCGAAGCCTGCCTCGGTGATGCAGTAATCCGCAAGCTTGAGCGCAAGCTTGGTTGCTCTTACGGAGTTACAGCCGTGAGCGATATTCGCGAAGGGACCGCCGTGCATAACCGCAGGCGTGCCCTCAAGCGTCTGGACAAGATTGGGCTTGATTGCGTCCTTGAGCAGAACCGTCATCGCGCCGTCAGCCTTGAGGTCGCGTGCGTAAACGGGCTCTCCGCTGTAGTTGTATGCAACGAGGATATTGCCGAGACGCTTCTTGAGGTCGTCGATGTCGTCAGCAAGACAGAGAATCGCCATAACCTCGGACGCAACGGTGATGATGAAGTGATCCTCTCTCGGAACGCCGTTGACCTTTCCGCCGAGACCGACGATAACGTTGCGCAGCGCTCTGTCGTTCATATCAAGACAGCGCTTGATGAGAATGCGTCTGGGATCGATTCCGAGGGAATTGCCCTGCTGGATGTGGTTGTCAAGCATAGCGCAGCAAAGGTTGTTTGCCGCGGTGATTGCGTGCATATCTCCGGTGAAGTGAAGGTTGATGTCCTCCATCGGGAGAACCTGAGCGTATCCGCCGCCTGCGGCTCCGCCCTTGATTCCGAAAACCGGGCCGAGCGAGGGCTCGCGGAGCGCAATAATCGCGTTCTTGCCGATTTTCGCCATAGCCTGGCCGAGACCTGCTGTGGTTGTGGTTTTTCCCTCTCCTGCCGGAGTGGGGTTGATTGCGGTTACAAGAATGAGTTTTCCGTCAGGCTTTGACGAGAGCCTGTCCATGAGGCTGTCGGAGAGCTTCGCCTTATATCTTCCGTAGGGTTCGAGCTCTTCCTCACCTATGCCGAGCCTGTCGGCGATAGTTTTGATTGGCAATAATTCAGCCTGCTGTGCTATTTCAATATCAGTCAACATATTGAAAACACACCTCCATAATTAAGCATTAGTGCGGTTATTGTATCATATTTATTCGCCGCAAATATTCCATATTGAAAATATACTTGATATTCTGTCGAATATTTACTATAATATTTATGTATAATTCAAACAGTCCTTTTGAAAGGCGGTGACAGATTGGAGAAAATACGTGAAAACTTAAAAGTCTATTTTTCGCGAACCGATATTGTGCTCTGGATTGCTACGGCGCTGGCGCTTGTGTACAGTCTTTTGCTGATAAGCGACATGCAGCGAGCCGGAAGCTATAACTATGTTTTCACCCAGAGTGTGGCGATTTTGCTCGGTATTGCCGCCGCATTCCTCATCTCTATGGTCAACTATAACTTCATTGTGAAGCTCTGGTGGGTGGCGGCGCTGACAGCGCTCGTGCTTGCTATGATGGTTTTTGTTTTCGGAATCAGAGTAAACGGCACCGACGACACCGCGTGGATTCAGCTCCCGGGCGGATTCACCTTTCAGCCGTCGGAGTTCATTAAAATCTGCTTTATCATAACCTTCACAAAGCACCTGAGCTTTCTTCATGATATCGACGGAATCAAGACGATCCCCGGAGTGCTCTCGCTTTTGGTTCACGTTGCGATTCCGGCAGGTCTGATTCACATTCAGGGCGACGACGGTGCGGTTCTGATATTCTTCATCATTGCTCTTGTGATGATGTTCCTAGCAGGAGTTCAAGCGAGATACTTCGCAATTCTCGGCGGAGCGATTGCTGTCGGAACGCCGATTCTCTGGAGCTTCTTCCTCAACGACGAGCACCGCAACCGTATTCTGGCGCTGTTTGACCTTGACGGCAACGCGCTCACAAACTACGGCTGGCAGCAGTATCAGGGAAAGGTTTCAATCTCATCGGGACAAGTCTTCGGCGAAGGGCTTTATAACGGCTCAAGGGTTGAGTACGGAATTGTCCCGGAGCAGGAGAACGATTTCATCTTCACCGTTGCCGGAGAGGAATTCGGCTTCATAGGTTGTGTGATTCTTCTCGCAATTCTGGTTGTGATTATCGTGAGAATCCTGCTAAACGGCAGGAACGCCTACGAGCTCAAGGGCTCATACATTTGCTACGGAGTTTTCGCCATGATCGGAGCGCAGACGATAATCAACATCGGAATGGTGCTCGGACTTATCCCCGTTATCGGAATCACCCTTCCCTTCTTCAGCTCGGGCGGAACCTCGGTCATCAGTATGCTCATAAGCATAGGGCTTGTACAAAGCGTGATGAACAATCAGGAAAAGGATATGGACGAAGCGAAAATAAGGCTCGGAAGCATGAGCAGGCAGCGGATATAATTCCGCAAAAGAATAATACAGTCCTGCGAGGATTCTTCGCAAGGCTGTTTAATACTAATTCCTGATAGAAAGTAGACTTATATTTTGCGAGGATATTTTTCACAAGACAAGGCGAAGGACGCGGCAAGGCTGGCGCCTTGCAAGGACGACAACGCAGTATTGTGGAAAAT
>CAMHHL010000119.1 GCA_946184925.1 uncultured Clostridia bacterium
CCATCCGAAATCTCGGACAGAGAATAGCTTTTCGCCTGATATGGAGCTGTAGACCAGCAGACTGCCGTCAGCCTGGCGGCAAGAGATGAATCTGCCGTCGTTGCTCAAAGTCGCTGTACGATGGAGGATCCCGTTATCCTGCAGCGTACCGATAACCGAAAACGGCTCGGGATACATGGCTGCTTCAAGCGCCGCAGCTATTTCTTCATTATACTCATCCCCGAAAATACGGCTGTTGTCATACGCCTGCAAAGCATACAGCAAGCCGCTGCCCATTTCCCTCTCACGGGAAGAACGCACTGACTTCTCGATAAGCAGTTGGGTAGCATTGTGGGCAGAAGCGTTCCTTTCCTGTGTCAGAACACGATTCTTGTAGATCGCGTAGGCGCCGAAACAAAGAGCCGCGGCAAGAACAACAGAAACAATTATCAGCCGGCGCCGAAGCTCGCGCTCGCGCTCACGCTTTTTCAGATCGTTAAAGTTCAGATTCAGCATGCGCGCAACGATCCTGAGCTTTTCCGTCTTAAGCTGTTTTTTCATATTTCCGCGCAGGTCTGCCGCCAGGGGCTCGATTTCTTCACTGCCGTATTCGGTTTCTCTCATAAAAATCTGAGGCGGAAAGCTCTCGCTGGGTTCTCCGGAAACAAGCACCGGTATGATCTTGTCCCTTCTGCCGAGTTCTATGAAATAGTCCACCTCTTTAAGACACCATGAGGATCGGAGCAGATCAGGGGTACAGATCAAGATCAGCCATTCGCTGTCCCGCAGCGCTTTTTCGATGCTCGATCCAAGATCATTGGCAAGCGGCATTTCATCCTGATCGCGGAAGCAGCGGTTCAGTTTTTTTCTGCTGACCTTTTTCTTCACATCTGCGGGAATACGATAGGTTTCCAGAGCCTTTTGCACAGCCTTTGCCGCGGCGGTGTCCGTTGGCAGGTGACTTTGATTTCAGCAACAACGCGATCTCAGTGACATATTTTTATGACGCGAAGAAGATCGAGAAAATAAGGCAGTTCAAGGTCGATTACGCCGATTGGAAAAACGGCAAATTAATGAAAGAGCCGAAGCTCAAAGCGTACAGCGGAATGTGGGAAAAGGACAACAGCTTTTTGACCGATATCCTGCATATCGTGGACACCTCGCAGATTCCGCTGACCGTTGACACCAGTCTGCGCGAGGTCGACCGCAAGGCGAAGCACACCTACCTTTCCGTCAGCAACTTCCTGCATTTGTACGATTTCGCGGTGGCGCTGCACAACAGGTATTCCACCGATACAGGCAACGCCGCTGACGCGACGGTTAAAATGGAAACGGAGTTTGAAAGCCTTTCGCTGGAATATCAGCTTTCCAATATCAACCAAGCGAAGCATTTCAGCCATCTGCTGAATGTGATCGACTGCTTCTACACCGACCGTCCCGTCGACTTTGAAATGGTAGAGCACTTCACTCCGCGCCAGACCGCCGCTATCGCTCCGCTCGAGCATCGCCGCTGGATCCACGAGCACCGCGAGATGGGCTGGACATACGGCGATCTATACGAAACCTGCGCGCTGCCCGATGTTTCCGACCATGAAAAGGATAAGCTCCGCAAGGCTTACCGCGAGCAGCTCAGAATGCACAAGCTGGCAATGGACGGCTTCCCGACCGACAGAGAAATCGAAATGCACTACAACGACCTCCCGACCTCCGAGCAGGGCAAGGACATAAAGCCCTTTAACAAAATGCTGGAACTCATCAGGCTTTATGACGGTCTGAGGATCTATAAGCTGAACTGAGAATCAGTAATCTCTGCTGCTGTTTATGTCATTAGTAAAATACGGCTTAAAACAAATCCGTTTGATCTGCGGATGAGATTTCTTTGCCTTGCGGACGGCGGATGAGAACAGGCTGTAAAATTCTCCCATAGCTACGGTGTAGAATATCCCGCAGCCCTGCTGTATTGCCGATCCAACCTCTTGCCAACAAATAATTAATGTGCTATAATACTTTCATCAAACGGCGGAGGCGAGGGCTTTGGTACTCAAGGAATCGGGCGAAATGTATCTGGAAACGATTTATGTTCTCAGGAAGAAAAAGGCGTTTGTCCGTGCAATCGACGTCGGCGCGGAGCTTGGTTATTCAAAGCCGAGCGTCAGCCGCGCCATGGGTATTTTGCGCGACGGCGGATATATTAAGGTCGCACAGGACGGCGGAATCACTTTAACCGAAGCGGGCTTGGAGGTCGCCGAGCGCACCTATGAGCGCCATACCGTTCTGAGCGAGCTGTTTATGAAGCTCGGCGTTGATGAAGAAAACGCCGTGAACGACGCCTGCAAGATCGAGCACGTTATCAGTGCGGAAACATTTGAAGCGCTTAAAAAACATCTAAAGGAATACAGTTGATTATTTCAGCCGGAGTTTTTCCGGCTGTTTATTTTTTTCTTGACAAAATCGGAATAATGTGTTATATTAACATCGGGTTAGCTGCGGCTAACTATGATTTTCGTTCTTGGGTTAGTTCGCGCTAACCATTTATTTTGCTAATCAGGTTAGCTTTAGCTAACATCAACGGAGGTGTTTTTATGCCGCTTACGCTTGCGGTTATCGGTGAAGAAAATATTATTAAACGGATCGGCGGAAATGCCGACGTCAGGGCTCACCTGCAAAACTTAGGCTTTGTTTCGGGCGCGGTCGTAACGGTCGTCAGTTCTATGGGCGGCAATCTGATCGTCAATGTTAAAAATGCGCGGATCGCATTAAGCCGCGAAATGGCGCAAAAGATATTTATATAGGCAGCGTGACGCTGCACCCATGCCCGCCTATTAATACGTCTGTTGTTTTAAGGCGTTCATCAACGGCGGGATTAAAAGAATCTATAAAAGGAGGACAGACTATGAAAACACTTAGAGAGGTCGCTATCGGCAGTACCTGCACGGTCAAAAAGCTCCACGGCGAGGGCGCGGTCAAGCGCCGCCCGTTGCCACGGGAGGGCAATCCGCCTTTTTAAAGAATTATTCTGAATGACAGAATCATCAACGGCGGGATTATAAGTTTTTTGTATATTTTAATTTGTAAAGAAGGGAGTCAAAAAATGAAAACACTTAGAGAGGTTGCTATCGGCAGCACATGTAAGGTGAAGAAGCTCCACGGCGAGGGCGCGGTCAAGCGCCGTATCATGGATATGGGTATCACCAAGGGCGTTGAGATCAAGGTGCAGAAGGTCGCTCCGTTGGGCGATCCGATGGAAGTCACCGTCCGCGGCTATCAGCTTTCTATTCGTAAGGCTGACGCCGAAATGGTTGAAATAGTATAACACGCTGAAAAATATTGTGTTGCCGATGTTGCAGGTAAAAACGGTTATTTTTAATATTCGCTTCTTTATAGGAACTAATTATTTAGCGGCAACATCGGCAACAACCGGTGTGTCATAATGGGCGGTTAACTGAGATAATTGCACAATACGGTTAGCCGAAACCAACTAAAATCCAAAGCAAAGTGAGGAACCACTATGAAGATGAAGATTGCCTTAGCGGGCAACCCGAACAGCGGCAAAACGACGCTGTTCAACGCGCTGACGGGCGCGAATCAATTCGTCGGCAACTGGCCCGGCGTTACCGTTGAGAAAAAGGAAGGAAAGCTTAAAAAGCACAGCGATGTGACGATCACCGACTTGCCCGGTATTTACTCGCTTTCTCCGTACACGATGGAGGAGGTCGTCGCGCGAAATTACCTGATCGACGAACGCCCCGACGCGATTCTCAATATCGTTGACGGCACCAATTTGGAAAGAAACCTGTACTTGACAACGCAGCTTTGCGAGCTGGGAATTCCCGTCGTCATCGCAATCAATATGATGGATGTTGTGGAAAAGACAGGCGTTAAAATCAACACCAAGGAACTGTCCCGCGCGCTCGGCTGTACGGTGGTCGAGATATCCGCGCTGAAAAACAAGGGCATAGGGGAAGCTGCCGAAGCCGCGATCAAGGCTGCCGAGGACAAAAAGCCTGTCCCCAAGCACACCTTTGAAGGCTCGGTTGAGCACGCTATCGCTCACATAGAGGAAGCCTGCGTTCACGACATGCCCGAGGAACAGCAGCGCTGGTACGCGGTCAAGATTTTTGAGCGCGACGAAAAGGTCATTGAAAAACTCGGTCTTGATGAAGCGACCAAAAATCACGTTGAAAAGGACATTAAAGCCGTTGAGGAAGAATATGACGATGATGCCGAGAGCATCATCACTAACGAGCGCTATCTGTACATAGGAAAGATCATCGACGGCGTTTACAAGAACAAGCAAAAGGGACAGCTCTCGACCTCCGACAAAATCGATAAGGTCGTTACAAACCGCTGGCTCGGTCTGCCGATTTTCATAATAGTTATGTTTCTTGTGTACTATATCTCTATGGTCGGTGTCGGCAAAGGTGCGACCGACTGGGCAAACGACGGTCTTTTCGGCGACGGCTATCATCTGTTTACTATCGGCGACGCGGCATATGACGAACATTCAGAGGCTGTCGGCATACTGACAGGTGTAGCGGGAGCTGCTGATAACGAAGCTCTCTCCAACGCGCTTGACTTTGAAAGTGAGGAATACGACCCCGAGGCCGCGGTAACCGCCGTCAAAACCTTTGCCGCAAGCGTAAAGGACAGCGACGAATTCACCTATGAAGCCGAAGACGAGGACACCCTTGAAGTCAGTGAGGAAACCGTCAGCGGCGAGGACGTTAAAGCCGCCGCAGAAACCTTTGTAAAGAACGAGGGCAA
>CAMHHL010000120.1 GCA_946184925.1 uncultured Clostridia bacterium
GGCTTACCGATGTGCTGACACTAATCACTTACCTATGTGCTGACCCAACATCTGCCCGACCACAACTTATCACTTACAACTTACCACTTACATCTTACAACTTACAACTCTCTCAATTCTGCTTTTCGACGATTTTGTACTCGTCATAGAGGTTGAAGTAGCGGCACTCGTGCATGCTGTCGGAGAGGAACCGCGCGAACTCGTCCTCGTCGAGGTTGATGTCGCAGGTGTAGCACTCGTACTCCTCGTCATATATGTAGTGAGCGCAGAGCGTGCAGTCAGTTTTCATCGCTTTTGTCCTCCAAAAATTCGTACTTGCTGTAGGAGAAATCGTCGCCGCTCTCGAGGTAGGAGAGAATCTCCTCCGCGCTGTCGCTCACATGGCACAGCGAACGGCATTTCTCCGACATAAAGCCCTTCTCAATCGACTCGTCGAGCATTTTGAACAGCGTGTCAAAATATCCCCCTACGTTATAGACCGCGATGGGCTTTTTGTGGCGGCGGAGCTGCTTGAGGGTGAGAATCTCGAAGAACTCCTCAAAGGTTCCGATACCGCCCGGCATCATCACGAACGCGTCGGCGGTGTCCTCCATGATGAGCTTGCGCTCGCGCATTGTGTCGGTTTTGATAATCTCGCAGTCGGTGAACATGACGTCAACCGTATCGAAGAACTTGGGTATGATTCCGATTGCCTTGCCGCCCTCACGGCGGATTCCGCGCGCGACGGCGCCCATGATTCCGAACTTTCCGGCGCCGAAAATCAGCGTGTGACCGCCCTTCGCCAGCTCCTCGCCGAAACGCTCGCCGGCTTCGAGAAAGCTTTTGTCAATTGTCTCGCTTGACGCGCAGTAAACGCATATATTCATAATAACGCCTCTTTCCTATAATATATTAAACCACTTTTCGGCGATTAAATCAATATCCGGGTTGATAAAAAATCCGCTTGGTGATATAATTAGAATGTTATATTATATCTTTAAGGAAGTTTCGTTATGAAAAAAAAGCTCAGCACAGCTGAAAAAATCACTCTCGGAATTGTAATTGCGCTCGCTGTCGCGGTGATAGCCGTCGGCGCGACGATTATATTCTCGTCAAACAAATCGGAAGGCTCCGCCCCTGCGGAAACCGCCGCAAAGAGCTCGCAGTCCTCAACGTCCGGCTCAAAAGCCGAAAGCTCCGGCTCCGAGAGCAAAAAGACCGCATCATCAAAAAGCTCCGCGAGCAAGTCGTCAAAGAGCACAAAGCAGAAGACAAGCTCCGCGTCCGCAAGCTCTCAGACCGAATCGAAAGCAAGCTCAGAGACAAGCTCGAAGGCAAGCGCCCCTAAGAGCAGCACAAGCAGTAAAGCAGAGAGCAAAACGAGCGGCAAAACGAGCAGCAAAACAAGCAGCAAACAGAGCAAGACAAGCTCAAAGACCGCCCCGGAGCCGTCGGGCAAGGACGTCTGCGTAATCAACGGCGTGAAGCGCAGCGTCGGCGATATAATCACGGTAACAATGAAGCTTGAAACCCCGGTTGAAATCGAAAACTACCAGGGCTTTACGGATTATGACGCAAGCTATCTCAAACCCGGCAAAATCACCTCATCAACCGGAGCAGGCTTTGTCAACGACGTCGGCGGCACAATCAAGTACAACGAATCGCGCATCGGCGGCATGGACTTCACAGGCGGCGATGCGGTTTACACAGCAACCTTCAAGGTGCTCAGACCGGGCGAGACAAACCTTGACAACACACTTCAGGTCGCCTGCGACACCGACTCAAACAAGCTCGACCTCAGCAAGTGCAAGGTCGTTTTCGAAATTAAGTAGCCACTGATTAAGTAACCGCAAGGATAAGGAATGGGTTATATGAAGTTGAAAACCGGATTGTCGGCGGCGCTCGTGTGCGCTGTCGTTATCCTGATGTCGTGTTTCGCGGCAAGCGGCGCGACAAAGACAGTAAAATTCAAGGCTCCGGCAAAGGTCTCCGTCACGCCCGGCGTGCGCGGAATAATCGTCAAGTGGAGCAGGGTGAGCGGCGTGAAGGGGCAGTACAGATACCGCCTTTACACGAAAACAGCCTCGGGCTACAAGACCGTCGCCACAACCGCGAAGAACGCCTACACCGACACCTCGCTCAACTCCGGCGACGCGAAGAAATACGCCGTCCGAATTGTCAGCGTAAAAACCGGAAAGGCTCACAGCCCCTTATCAAAGCTGAGCGCTCTGCAAAGATGGGTGAGCACTCCGAAGCTCTCCTACGCGCGCTATAATCCGTCCGCCGGCGGCACGGAAATCCGCTGGAACCGTGTTCCGAACGCGGGCGCGTACCGCCTGTTCTACAAAACCGTCAACAGCGCCGGCAAAACCGTCTGGAACACGATGAAAACTCTCGACAAAAAGACTACGAGCTACACCGACCCCGACGTCGGGCTCGACTTAAATTGGAGCTACACAATCCGCTGCATGAACTCAGCGCAGACAAAATACACAAGCGGCTTTGACAGCAACGGACTCGCTGCCGCCGGAGCCAAGAGCACAACGCGGCGAATCGACTCGACCGCGAAGTATGAATATATCCTGCTGTCGGATTCGACGGCGAGGATCGTGCGATATCTCTCAGCCGCAAAGAGCCTTGTTGTTCCTGCGACGCTCGACGGTCACACCGTCTCCGAAATCGGCAAGCGCGTTTTTGAGAACGACAAAAACCTCACCAACCTCACGCTCAGTCCCGGGCTGCGCAAAATCGGCTGGTGGGCGTTCTGCGGCTGCAAGAACCTCTCCGCCGTTACTCTCCCCGACGGGCTCAGTGAAATCTCCTACGGAGCGTTCCTCAACTGCCCGAAGCTTTTCTCGCTCAAAATCCCCGACAGCGTTACCGAAATCGGCAGGGAAGCGCTCGCGGTGTCAACGTCAATCGAAAAATTCTTTGAGGACAGGCTCAATATTCGCCGTCTGTCGCTTGTGCACAGGAGCCTTGACCACAGCTTTGAAATAATCACCGGCGGCATCGCGACCGCCGCGTACAAATACGCCGCTCAAAACGAGCTCAAGGCGAAAATCACGACCGAACCGCTCTCGACAGCCTCGCAGGCGTCCGCGCTCCGCTCGCCGCTTGCGAACAAGAGCATTTTCTCGACCGGCGACAGCGTAGCCAAGGGCACCGGCACCAACATCAACACATCAAAGCGCTACTCCTACCCCTACTACCTGCGCGATACATACGGCATGAAGCTGACCACAACAGCCGAGAGCAGCATAACCCTCGCGAAGCAGGCTGCACTGCTCGGAACGGAAAAGCGAAGCATTCTCGAGCGAATCGAGGAGCTGTGCAAAAGCGGCAAGAGCTACGACGCTATTATCCTCGACGGCGGCTTCAACGACGTTTTCCTGAGGGTTCCGCTCGGCGAGGTAACACCGCAAAGCCACCGCAACAACGATTTTGACGTCTACACCACCGCCGGAGCGCTCGAGAAAATCTGTTATCTGCTCAATAAAAACTACGCGTCAACCCCCAAGCTCTTTGTGCTCTGTCACCGAATCGAGAGCTCAAAGCTCCAGCTGAGGTACTTCAGCGTTATCCGCAGAATTCTCGACAAGTGGGGAATAAGCTATGTCGACCTCACCGAGAAAGCCGAACTCACCGGCGACGGCTCGGCGCTGACGAACAACTACCTGCTCAACCACGAAGGCGTCAACGACAGGATTCATCCCACGCGCTACGCTCACTACACAATCTACGGCCCTGCGGTCGCGAGCGAGCTCGAAAAGCAGTTCGCCTACGCGCCGACTGTCATAAGCAGCGCCTCGGCAGTGAGCAAGGTCAGCACTCCGCGCCTTAACTACGCCGTCATAAAAACAGTCAGGCTCAGCGCGTCGAACGTTGAGACCAAGGTCACTGCGGACACGCGGAGTCTCTCGGTAATTTCGGTTCACAACGCGCCCGGCTATGTTGAGGCTCTCGTGAAAATCAACAACACCGACATCCCCTCGACAACGCTCACGACGCACATCGGCAGCAGGCTCTTCACGACGACTGTAAAATTCGGCGAGAACGGCACTGCGCCGAAAATCACCGCAATAAACAAGACCGCCGCCGGGCTTGAGCTCACGACGACGGATTCAACCGGCTGTCACTACTACAACATCTACCGCAGGACAAGCCCGACGGGGAAATACACCCTGCTCAACGAAAATCCCCTCACGGGAACCGTGAGCTTTGCGGACGACACCGTTGAACGCGGCAAGACGTACTACTATTCCGTTCGCGGTGTGAGCGGAAACGGCAAGGCGGTCACCGACTACAGCGACTATGCCGAGCCGATAACCGTCGGTCATAGGCTGAACATCAACTGCATGGGGTTCAAGTCCGTTACCGTGGCAGGCGGAACCGCAACCCTCGACTGGAAGGACGAATCATATCTCCACAAGTACACCGTGCTGATTATGGACGTCAAAAACGAGAAGTGGCACATCTGCCAAACTCTCAAAAACTCGACGCACTGTTTCATCAACAGCCCGTCCGTGCTCAAAAAGGGGCACACCTACCGCTTTGCGGTCAGGGCGCTCGCCGGAATCACCTCGGTCAACGGCACAAAGGTTTACACCTATATGTCAGGCTCGGTTCCGTCGGGGAATTTTAAGATTAAGTGAGAAAAAAGGTTGCTAACTTACAACAATTTGAAATTAGCAATTAGCAATGAGCAATTAACGCAGCGGAAACGCACCGAGCCTTCCCTTGGGGGCAATGTCAACAA
>CAMHHL010000121.1 GCA_946184925.1 uncultured Clostridia bacterium
AGGTCTGAAAGCCGCGGCTTCTGTAATTCTGCGGATTGCCCTCGACGATCACCGCCGAAAAGCCCATTTCATTTGCCTTTTCAAAGCCGTATTCGATGAGCTCCTTTGAGATATGCCGCCGCTGCAGCTCGGTTTTGACCGCGACTGGTGAAAGAAGCAAAAGCTCATCCTGATATTTCCCTCCGAGGTGAAAGCGTGAGAATAGGGCGTAGCCGATGACCTCGTCCTCGTCGTTCACCATGATCAGCTCCAGCTCGGGAACATAGGTGCTCATTGACCTGATTTCCTTGATCAGCCGGACGACCAAATCCGCCTCCTCCGCGTTTTCGGAATCGGTAAAGGTTCTCCTTACCATGTCCAATGACCGGCTTAAATATTTATCTTCCATTGATTTTATGATTCTGTTCAACTCAGTACACATCCTTTCTCTTTTTTCTTTCGCTGATAGCGATATTCCTGAAAAACTGTTCTTTCTGTCTGCGGTAGTCTGCCGCGTTGCCGCTGTATTTCGCCTCGGCTTTTATCTTTTGGTAGCTTTCATAGCGGCTTTTATCCAATGTGCCGTTTCTGATAGCTTCGCGCACTGCGCAGCCGGGCTCGTTTTCATGCCTGCAATCACGGAACCTGCAATGCTGCGCCAATTCTTTGATATCGAAAAAGGCGTCGCCCAAGCCCTCGGTGACGTCCCACATTCCGAGCTCACGCATACCGGGCGTGTCGATGATCATTGCGCCGTTTTGCAGCATGATCAGCTCGCGGTGGGTCGTGGTGTGTCTGCCCTTGCTGTCGTCCTCGCGGATACCGTTGGTGTCCATGATGTTCTCGCCCGCAAGCGCGTTGACAAGGCTCGACTTACCGACGCCCGACGAGCCTAAAAACACAAGCGTTTTGCCCTTTTGCAGATTGGGCGAAAGCTCGTCCATGCCGTAACCCGTTTTGGCGCTGACGATACAGGTTTTCACGCCCGGAGCGACATTGCTCGTCTCGATGATATACGGCAGGTAATCGTCGGTCAGGTCAGCCTTTGTCAGAACGATCACCGGCTCGGCTTTTGATTGGCGGGCGGCGGTGAGATAGCGCTCCAGCCTCTTCGGGTTGAAGTCGTGATTGAGCGACTGCATGATAAAGACAGTGTCAAAATTTGCGGCGACCGCCTGCTCTCCCCTGCCCTTGTCGGGGTCACGGCGTGAAAAGTAGGTTCTGCGCGGCAGCGTCTTGACAATTCTGCTGTCGCCGTCCTTGTTGTAGTCTATTAGCACAAAGTCGCCCACCGTCGGGAACAGCTCGCCCTCATAATAATATTCCTTTCCCTTTAGCTGTGCAAAGCCCTCGCCGAAGTCGGAAACTATCCCGAAACGTCCCTTGTGAACGGCGGTGATACGAGCGGGCGTGCCGATGCTTTCAAAATTTGTATGATAATCAAATCCGTAATCTTTTATATTCAATGTTAGTTCCTCCATAGTCAATTTCAATTTGTGATGAATCAATTTTGGCTAACTGAAAAGGAACGCAAAAAGCACACCCTTTGCGAGTGTGCTTCAACATTACATCATTCACGAAAGGTTCGTTCAAACGGCACGACAAAAACAGGGGCAAGCTGTCCCTAAATTTGAAATGTGCCGATATTCAGTTAGCCGGAAATTACCTCGCTGACAATCATATTCGTGCTCCTTTCGCGTTTGCCGTAGTTTTGAGGTCGGCAAACTATACTGGTATCAGTCTAACACCTAATCAGCGTTTTGTCAACTCTAAAGATTAAAAGTATTCCCCATCATTTCTCTTTTCTCATCAGCTCATAAATCATACACTTTCCGTCGCCGATGTCTTCTTTGATGTGCTTCATGGTTTTATAGCCCCTGTTTTCGTAAAAGATACAGGCGGGCAGGGAAGACTCCAGTACGCAGTCATCGAAACCGGCAAAGATTTCTTTTTCAAGTTCGTCCATGATTTTACTGCCGAAGCCCTGTCCCTGATATTCAGGCAGGACATATACACGCATGATGTGATTTCCCGTAAGGCTGCCGGTTCCGATGATCTCGCCGTCCTTCACCAATACGCGCGTTATCCCCTGCTCTATATCGCTTTTGATGATCTCAAAGGTGTAGTAACGGTCAACGTATTCCACCACTTCCTGCGTGTAATAATCGGGGTATATCATATCTTTGGTGTGCCGGACGATATGGCAGACCCTTCCAGCTTCATTGGACGTTGCTTTTCTGTATTGCAATTCCATATACTTTTCCTCCGTTACCCTTGCTGTTACACCTTCCTCAAAATATCCAAGCTGTGATTGGTCGCGCCGATCAGATCCTGTCTTTCACAGGTCGCGAAATGATAGGACAGCCATTTTTCAAAGGTTTCGTCGTCCATTTCTTCGAGATATTCCCTGATGTAGCGGCTCGCGCCGTCTGCGGCGACGAGCTTTACGCGCTCGACGGGAACAGAAGCGTTGATGCGCTCGATGTCCTCCGTGCGCACCATTTCAAACAAATCCTTCGGCTCGCTGATACACTTCCAATCTTCGGTCAGCATATGCAAATCCATTATCTCTCTGAGCTTGTTGCAGCCGAAAACATACTGGATCACCGTCGCTTCATTCATACAGTAGGCGACCAAGATATGACCGCCGGGCTTTGTGATCCTGACCGCTTCCTTTAGCGCGGTTATCTTTTCCCTGTCGGAATACAGGTGATACATCGGTCCGAGAAGGAGCGTAACGTCGTAAACATTGTCCTCCAACATACCCAAATCAAGCGCGTTGCCCTGATAGGTCTTGATTCTCTCGCTTCCGTCGAGCTTGCTGCGGAGGATTTCTAAATTGTGCGGCACCAGCTCCACGGCGGTGACATCATAGCCCTCTTTGGCAAGGGTCACGCTGTACCTGCCCGTGCCCGCGCCGATTTCCGCGATTTTGCAGTCATCGGTCAGCAGCGGGTCTAAATATCTGCGCGTGGTGAGATACTCCACTTGTCCGACGCGATTGTTTTGGAGCCGTCCTTCCTCGTCGTATTCGTTGTAATAGTTTATCAAATGATTATTATTCTGCATAATTTAAACCTTCTTTTATTTTTAGGTTTTTTCTGAAAACGAGTGCTTTGTCATCAAAACCATTTTTTCGGAAGAAACAAATCCTCTTTTGCTGTAATACCCTTCCGTTTTATCGCCTTTTGAGGTTATCAGATAAATATTGGTAACTCCGATTTCCGACAACGCTTCCTCCAATGCTTTCAGCAGCGTGCTTCCGAAGCCCTTGTTTTGTTCCGACGTTTTGACGCAGAACTCCTCTATATGAAAATGCGTTCCGTTGTAGTGCTGCTTTTTCTGCCCCCAGATGAGCCCTTTCAGGTCGTTGCCGGCATAAAGAGCCTTTCCGATGAAAGTGTTTGTTTTCATCATGTCCTCAATTCTGATTTGAGCGGTTTCTTGTGTCCATGAATCATTCCACGGCTCTGCATTAAAAACGGAAACAAACAATTCGGCGTATTCGATGATATGAGAAAGCTCCATATCGGTGACGTTCATACCTATCTGCGCCCTCACCTTGTCGTAATATGATTTGTACCGCTCAACGCTCGTTTTGATGGCAAGCTCCGATTCCGCGTATGCGATCAGTCCCGCAGCGTCGACCCATTTGTATGCGGTCGTTTCGCCCTCCTGAAGAACGATCGCGTCCTTATCGCAGTCGACCCTCGCGAGATAGGAATAGATCAGGTTTGGGCTGCGTGTGCTGAATGTGATTTTGACCAGCTCAAAGTGGTCGCACAAAATACCCGTTTCTTCAAACAGTTCGCGTTTGGCACACTCCTCGGGACCTTCTCCGAGCTGTGCCGAACCGCCGGCGCTCGCTTCCCAATAGCCGGGATATACATCCTTGCCGGGGTGCCTTTTTGTCAAAAGATAAGAGCCGTCGATGTGCTGCACCAGAATATCGCTCACCAAATGATACCGACCCTTGGGGATATCCATATAATTACCGTGACGGCGCTCCCAGACCTCGCCTGTCCGCTTGCCGTCTTTATCGTATAAATCCCATAATTCCATTTCCATCACTCCATAAAACACTCATATATCATTCTATCAAATCTTCTTCACAAAACAGATGATCCTGTTTGCTTCCCGAAAGCCTCCGCCGTCAGACACTCCAACCGGAACAAGCGCCTTTCAATGCGTTATGATTTCAATGACAGGATCGTCAAAAGCCTCCACTCTCACCTTGCCGCCTATCGGGAATGTGATCATCGGGAAAACGTGTCCGAAATCCGCACCATACACGACGGGAATATCCTTTGGCAGCTTATCGGCGATGATGCTTTTGATAACATCGGCGCTCATTTTGCAGCTGTCATCAAATCTGCCGAACACGACACCCTTGATTTTTTCTGTGCCGAATGCCTGCAAAAGCGACTGGAAATTGCGGTTAAATTCATATTTGAAATAATCGCCCATGATATTGTTGTCCTCGAGGAACAGCACAACATCGTCGATTTGCGGCATAAACTTTGTGCCCTGAAGCAGGTTGAGCGTACATAGATTGCCGCCGATGATCGTTCCCTCACAAGAGCCCTGCTGAATTACCGTGTATTTCTTCGCTGTTTGCGATGGGTGAAGCGTTATTTTATCGTCATTCATCACGCAGTCAAAGAAAGCCTTTTGCGTGTATCCCACTTCCATATCA
>CAMHHL010000122.1 GCA_946184925.1 uncultured Clostridia bacterium
AGGCGGATACAAATCCTTAACACTATGATAAGATATCGTTATACTCGCGTCGGACATAACGGAATCGCCCTTCTTGAAATTTTCCTTTCCGTCAATTGTCACCTTCTTTACGGTTTCGTTTTTCCTGTCTTTACTCGAGGTCAAATCGTCAAGAGCATCGCTACTCACATCGGTAAAACCTGCTTCAGCAAGCCCGTTGTATAAATCATCATAATCCATACCGATCATCTCTTTACCTGAATACGGGAACGACAATTCCTCGGGAGCTTTTGTTGCTTCTTCTGTCACAGTTTCCTTTTTCTTTGAATCAGTATTCTTTCCGCAGCCGCCGAGCAATGCGGCAGAAGAAAAAATTATTGCGCCTGACAACAGCAATGCGACGAATCGTTTATTTTTCATTATTTTTCCCCTTTGCCTAATCTTTTATGACAGTTGTTTCTTTGCGGCAATCTTACGGACGAGCATAAACACAGCGCCGCCTAAAGAAATTACTGCTCCAACAATAAATGTATAGTAAGCCGCACCCCAGCTCAGACCGCCGTCACGAACAACACCTCTGTCTGTGAAATCCCAGCACAAAATACAGAAAACAATAAAGGCAATAATTGTAAAAATTATGACCGGTACAGGCTTTCTGACTGCTGAGAATATCAGCGAGAGAAGTGAGAACACTCCTATCATCACAACAAGCGTAAGCATTATTCCGCCGAACAAACCGCTTCCGGTGTATGTTTCTCCGGCATCCATCGCGAGCTGAACATAGCTTACCATTGATTGACTATCCGCCACTCCGATTCCGCCTGTTATATACGGCAAGAACAGCGAAGCGATCATTACGGCACTTCCGGCGAGTGCAACGAGCGACGCCGCAAGCAAGGTTTTGTCATTGTTTTTTTCCATTTTATCTCTCCTCATCAAAATAATTAACTCACGGTGGAGTTTGTTGCATAGATTATAACACATTGTCAATAATTACGCAAGTGCGTATACGCAGAAACGTAATTTTTTGTACAATATTTTTGAGGTGATGCTATGAGCGTAAAAGACGTTGTAGCTGATCGTTTCGTTGAAATTTGCGGCGAGAGAGGAATAAACACAAATGAGCTTGCGACTCTCTCGGGCGTTACCCCCTCCACCGCATACAGTATGCTGGACAAAAAACGCAGAGATGTGAGCATAATCACAATTAAGAAGTTCTGTGACGGGCTCGAGATAACTCTCGGTGAATTTTTCTCAGCACCCGCATTTGACGAACTCGACCAGGAAATCGAATAGCACCAAAAAGGAGCAACCTTTGTACCAATAATACAAGGTTGCTCCGCTCTTTTGGTCAGCCGGCAGCTGACATATTAAATTTTTATTGTGTTATAATTATTGCAGAACCTGAACTCCGACGACAAGCAGTACAACGCCTGCGACAATGCTCAACACGCCGAGCGCGCGAAGGACATACTTTCCGTTTCGCGGATTTGAGGGATTGAGCTTTTCGGAAAGGCGAAAGATATCGCCGAACAAAAAGTACGGCGCCGCCGTCCAGAAAAACATAAAATCAGCGCACAATATGATAAAGCGCCAAAGCTCCCTGTCCGACATACGGAAGTTTGTGAAGCCGTTGACAAAAACCAGAAGCATAAAAATCCACGCGGATATGAAAATTGTCGTGATTATCTTCGGAAAGACGCGATGACTGCGAAAGCCCGGCAGCGGACGAAACTGACGGCGGGTATTGATTCTTTTCCCCTGTAAAATTTTCTTAAGGTCGTCGGCTGAGCGAAAACGCTTTTTCTCGTCAATCTCGATACATCGTTCGATTATTGTTTTCAGGCTGCCGGTGTGGAGCTCCTCGTTTGGGAGCATACCGGTGAGCAGATAATTTAGCAGAACGCCGCAGGCGTAGATATCCGCCGTCGCGGTCGTCTGAGCAAAGCCGAACTGCTCGGGCGAAGCGTAGCCTGCTGTACCGAGAATGGTTGTGTCCTTTGCAGCGGAGGGCTTCATAAGTCGCGAAATGCTGTAGTCAATTATTTTGACGTTACCTGAGCCGTCAATCATGATATTCTCCGGTTTGATATCGCGGTGGACTATATTATTCGCGTGAAGCGCGGATAGCCCGTCGCAGATTTGACACATAACATTCCTCGCCGTCTTAACATCATAAACTCCGCCTGACGCAGCAGTTTCAAGCGTAACACCGCTGACATACTCACACAGGCTGACACATATTCCGTCACGCTGTTCCGCGTCATAAACAGCCATTAGATTCCTTTGACGAACCGCGGTAAGCGCGCTGAGCACGGGGTAATCCTCCGCAGGGGAAATCCGCCTGAGCATGAGTTCGCCTGTGACGTTATTCCGAACCAAATCCATATTTTTGCGGATAGTGCTGAGGAAGGTATAGTCCCTCAGTTGAGATTGACTGAGCTGCATATTGACCTCTGAATACAAAATTGATAAACTATAGTTACATTCTATCACAAAACTCAGAAAAAGGAAGATACAAATGGCAAAAACAACCGATGAACTCATGAAAATCCTTCGAAGCAAGGACACCGTTGAGGAATATTTTGATGAAAACGACAGCGAAATTTTCTTTGGCTCGCTCAGCGAGCTGACCGACTTTTTCATGGCGCGAAAAGGCATAACCAAAGCGGATGTAGCCAGAAGATCGGGGATGAACCGCGGCTACTGCTACGAAATTCTCAGCGGAAAAACAAATAAGAAAGTTTCACGCGACAAGGTAATCCTGCTCTGCTTCGGAATGTCGCTGAATATTGACGAGGCTCAGCAGCTTTTGAAAAAGAGCGGTTACGCGCCGTTATATGCCAAGGACTCGCGCGACTCTATCATTATCTTTTCCATCGTGAACAATCTGAGCGTGACCATAACCAACATCAAGCTCGATGAATACCATCTCGATCCCCTCGAATAATTTTTATCTCTACCCTATTACGTGATTGCTCCTATCAAGAGTTATGTTTGAGCTGTGTTTTGCTATCCTATCATACGTCTTTTTCTCCCTCATCACGGAAAATTCTTTTGATTTTTTTAAAAACTCACAGAAAAAAGCCCTGTCCGAAAACAAGACAGGGCTTTCTTTACGTGATTATATTCATCCTTCGACAATTGAATAGCTGTCGTCAAGGAGCTTTTTGATGAACTCAACGTCGGCTGTTTTGTCGAGAAGGATTGAAATCCAGTATTTTTTATTCATGTGATACGACGGAAAATAATGAACGTTATCAATAATTCCCGGTATATCCTCGGGTTTGACCTTGAGGTTAAGAACGTTAATCTTACCTTCCTTTTCAACGCCGAGATAGCGGTACGGAATAAGCATAAACAATCCGTACCACTTCTTTTTAACCGCGGTGTTGAGTGTGTGGTACTCCTTGAGATAACCCCACGGAGCCGCAGGCTCGGTGCCGTATTTTGCGCGCACGTAGTCAATCAAAAGCGCCTTGACGTCCGAAATGCGAAAGCACTCGCGCACAACCTCGTCAACAATGCTTTCGACCGAGGCTCTTATCGCGCCGACGAAGCCACCCTCGCTGCCGCGAATATTGAACGGAAGATATTCCTCGCCGTCGGGCTCCTCAAAAACATCGGCACAAAGCTCATTTTCACTAACTCTGAGCACGACGTAGAAATCCTCGTTGCTGAGAGTCTTGCGGAGAATATAGCTGTCCCCGGACTTCTCAAAGCCGTATCCGACCGCCTTTGACGGTACGAAATCGTATTTATCAAAAATAGTATCATAAAACATAATTCTCTCCGGTTGCCGGATAGTTTGCGTAAAAATACGATTGACTGTCCGGCGCTAGACGTGATATAATTTTATTAAGGCAACACCGCACAATTCAAGCCGCACACCTGAATTATGCGGTATTGCCTTAACAAGAGCGCAAAGCTCAAAATAGAAAAGAGGTAAAAAATGAAAAAGAATCTCGGAAAGCTTCCTGCTGTTTATCCCATGCCGGTACTCATGGTTGCGGCTTACGACGAAAACGGAACTCCGTGCGTAATGAACGCCGCTTGGGGCACAATCTGCGGTATGGACAAAATCGCGCTGATTATCGACGAGGACCACAAAACGACCAAAAACATCCGTGTTTCAAACGCATTCACGGTTGCGCTTGCGGACAGGGCGCATATGGCTGAGGCTGATTTCTTCGGAATTGCCAGCGGCAACAAGATGCCCGACAAATTTGCGAAATCAGGCTGTCACGCGGAGAAAAGCGAGTTTGTCAACGCTCCAGTAATCACTGAGTTTCCCGTGACGATGGAATGCGAGCTCGCGGAGATTGTCCAAACCGACCATCTGCACGCTGTTGTCGGAACAATCGTCAACGTGTGTGCCGATGAAGAAGTCCTCGACGAAAAAGGCAAAATCAACCCCGAAAAACTCGACGCGCTGATTTTCGACCAGTTCAGAAGCGGATATTATGTCAGCGGCGAAAAAGCCGGAAAGGCATGGAACGCCGGCAAGGACTTGATGAAAGCTGCTCAGGAGTGAGCGCAATAAAAAACTAAGAATCCCAAATCATAACCACCCGTCAAACGGGTGGTTTGCTCGTGGGCTATAAGCCCCGTTA
>CAMHHL010000123.1 GCA_946184925.1 uncultured Clostridia bacterium
CTTTCTGCAGACTGCTCCTTCAAAATATCTCCATCTGTCAAATCAGGAGTAAGGCTCTCTTCCTCGGCTTCTTCAAAACGATCCTGAGCGGGATAGAAGATCAGATCGGTATAGGCGCCGATGCTGCCGTAACGATTTTTCAGAACAGTGAGGCGCAGCTCCTTTTTCATTTTATCCGCATCATTTTCGGGAGTTTCTCGGTCGATTGCAGGCGGTCCCAAGAATAACGCGTAGTCGGCGCTGTATTCAATAAATCCGCTTTCTTTGAAAACATCCATCTGAGGTTGATCGGACTTATCGCTCTTTTTGCCGCCGGATTTTTGATAATGGGCGCGGGAGATGGAGCTTATTATAAGGATCGCAAGGTTTCTGTCGTGGGCGTGAAAAGTCAGTTTACGGATAACGGAATCATTCGATTCGCGGATCTGCGTACTGTTGGCACCTGTCTTTTCCAGCATCGCCAGGATCTGAAGGTAATCGATAATGACCAGAGGCGACGGTCCATCGGTATGCTCAGCACAGAAAAGATCAACGATATCGAGGAGTTTATCCGTATTTATCGGCGCGTCCGAAGAGGTATCGAAAATATAAAGGTTCTTGCTGAGAGTATCCTCTTCAAGCAATCCTTTAGCCGTTTCGGGAATTCTTCGATTCAGTTTCTCATGCCATTCGCTATCACCCGAATCCGCATTCAAAATAGCGCGTGTACTGATATTTGATCGGGACATTTCACGGTTGATCGTTCTGCTGATTATTTTTGCCGCGATAAAGGCAGATGACATCTCATAAGAGAAAAACAGAACCGGTGTTCCTCTGCGAGCGACTTCGGTAGCGATCTGTAAAGCAAGGGTGGATTTACCCGTCGCGGGCATTGCTCCCAATACCGAGATCCCCGGGAAAATACCGCCTCCGAGCATATCGTTGATTCTTTTTGAACCGGTATCGATCGGTTTTTGTCTGCAGTTTTTATAATCCTCCGAAAATCTCTTGAGCTCATTACTCAAACAGCTGTTTTTGATGATCTTCGATATCGAGTTTTCTGATTCGCTTATTTGATTATTTTCGATATTTTCTTCTTCTGTTGTTTTGTTTGAAAGATCGCTGTTTTCAGAATCAGATGTCAAGGCTTTTCCGTTGAAAGCATTCAGAAGCTCTTCTATTGTTTTATCGTTTTTCATAATACTAACTCCGAATAGAATGTCATTTGTTCTTTTAGTCCGCTGTTTGTTTCTGTTCTTATACAAATAATAGTTTTCGGATGTATATGAGCGGTGACGCGGTCAATAAAAGAGTATTGAGTTTTGTTACGGATCGTGTATAATGGTGTAAAATAAAAGTATCTGCTTTTAGAATTGATAACGGCTGTTTATATAATATATATAAAAATACTTCTAATTTTTTGGATTGTGCTGAGGTATGTTATATGATAAAATGACAGTATAATATTTTATGGCACCAAGGGGGTATCTCTATGAAAAAGAATATATTGAAGGGTATTACTGTTTTTCTTTCCCTATGTATTATGATCGGCGCTTCTTCTCTTTCCGTATTGGCATATTCCGATGATATCACGGGAACGGTCGATTATAACGGAGAATCCAGATTAAACAACTATGGCTTTATCTGGCAGAACCTGAGTAAGGTTGTGAATAACCGCGAGGGCGCCACTATCCATAATAATCAGCCCAAAGCAACGATCACTAATAATTACGGTCGGGTCGGCTCCGATATCAGTTTTTCTATGTCATACGGAGATTCAGGCAACGAAGGGACGATCGACAGAAATTACGGTACAATAACGAATAATTTCAACGGCGCTATGTTGACCTATAACTACGGTTCGATCACCGGCTACAATTACGGCTTCTTATATTCTAATTATGAGGGAGGTACCATTTACTGTAATTCGGGTACCTTGGGGTATAATTACGGAACAACAGAGTACAACAGTGTGGGCGGAACGATCTACGGTAACAGTGGGTTGATCTCCGAAGCCAACACCGGTACTGTTTCCACCAATACCGGAACGATCCAAAGAAACGGCGTCGACTACATTTTTATCTTTGATCAGACCGGCAAGGTCGAAAAAAATTACGGTACTATCATTAAAAACGATATCTACAGTCTTGTCGAGATGAACGAGGGAGGCATTACCGAAAACAGCGGATACGTCAGAAATCACACCGGAGGGATCGTCACTGACAACACCGCGGACGGCAGAGTATATAACTACGGAGGTACGGTTCTGAACAACAGCGGCAAGCATTATATCCAAGTCGATCTGAGCGCCGAACACGCGACAGTAAGCTATGGCGAGGGCTTTTCCTCCGACAACGAGATCGACTGCTGGCTGCTTGAGGGCGAAAGCGGTACCGCTACGATAACTCCCGATGAGGATTATGAGATCAAGTCCATATCCACAGGCGCGGGGGTCACCAATGCTGTGAAGAACGACGACGGCTCTTGGAGCGTGACTGTCGGCGGTCTGAGCGCGAACACCAATGCCGATGACTTAGGTATAACAGCCGCTCCTCTCCCTGATTTTTACACCGTCACCGTTGACCTCGGCGATCGAGGTGAGGATATCACCGTAGAGGTACCTCGCGGCGACAGGTTCTTTGACGCTCTTGATAAAGCAGGTGTATTCGGTACACTCGACGCGATGGAGACCGAGGAGTTTATCTTCCGCGATCTGGCGACTAAACCGCTGGATGAATTCGCAAATGAAGAGGAATACGGCGACGACGCGTACGCTCTTTTAAATACAAATGTCACGTCGGATATGACCGTGTATGCAGGCTTCTACACCAAGCTAAAACAGGTCGCTCTGAAACTCGACCGACCCGTTGCGGGTACTGAGGTCACTATTGAGAATGATATCCAAGCTCCTGCTCCCGTGCTGACTGTTGAAGACGGCGCGCATTATTCTATCCATACCGATCCCGAATATCAGTATTCTCAGTGGTACATAAAAAACAATGATGATCGTATCCCCTTTGAAGGTTCTTTTGAGAAAGGCAAGACCTACTATGTTGACTGTATGCTCAATCCCGAATTCGGCTACTGGATGGATGATGATACCACGGTGACCGTAAACGGCGCAACCGTAGAGGAAGCCTTTGGACGGATGTCTCTCAGCGTATTGATGTCAACACAAGCTGTCGGAGCTGCAGTCCTCGGCGACGCAGACGGCAGCGGCGAGGTCGATATGATCGACGCGACGGTCGTACAGCGCCTTTACACGAATATGTCTGTGCCTTATCCTGAAGTAATACTGATGAACGGAGACGTTGACGGAGACGGCGAGCCGACTGTAGTTGACGCGACCTTTATACAGCGCTTCTGCTCTCTGCTCTATACGCCTTATCCAATAGGTCAGGAGATAAACCGATAACGATTGATATATGGCGGACGGCTTATGTCAGATGATCCGAATTTGGATTTAGAGTATTGCTATACGACAAAGCCGCCCATCGCGAGTGATCCGCTAAGCGAGATAAAGCTGTAAGCCATCGCATAAACGAACGAAAGCCCGACAGTTTCCTGTCGGGCTTGTTTGATGAAAGAACAGATATTACCAGTTCTCAAGGAGCTCTTCGGTGACTACCTTTTTGTCATAATCATAGCTGCGGGTAGTATCCCACGCAAGGACATATTTACCGCTGTTTGTGAGCTTGCCGGCAAGCTCCGCTCCGTCGGCTACGGGCTTGAACTTATTATCGTCCTTTACGTCCTCGATAATACTCTTTGCTGTATCGTTATCAGCCTTTGAATAATCATATATCTCAACATATGCGTTGCCGTTGAGGACAAGACGGATACCGTTGTCAGCGCCTACCATATCGTAGAAAAGCTCGTTCTTAGCGGCGCTGGAGTTGCGGTCTGTGATGTATTTCTGCAGACCCTCAAAGTCCTTGTCATAGGTGCTTACGTCAGCGGCGTTTGCCTGATCGGCGGTGGAGCCGTTATTGTTTGAACCTCCGCAGGCGACGAGTGAGAGCACCATAGCGATCGCCGCGATGAGCGCGATTATCTTCTTCATATTTATCAGTCCTTTGTTGAATACATATTAATCAGTGCCAATCTATTTTACAATATAACTGAGAATAAATCAAGAGTTTATTTGTAAAGCATTTTTTGAAAGATAAAAACTGAGTTGAAAACAGTTATAAAAATATGCCGCCGAGCGGAATGGTGTTTCGCCCGGCAGCAGGGTCATGTGTTATATTGTCATGCTGTCGATTATCAATAACCGAAGGAGACTATCTCCCAACCGCCGTCATCTGTGCGCGCGAGCCACCACTGATAATCGGTATAATCGGAGTCGGGATTGAAGGTCAGATCGCCGATATCCTTCGGAGTATGGAAGTCCATCAGGAACTCGACTACCTTTGTGAATTTGCCGTCGGGGTTTATCTCGTTCATCCACGCGAGGTTTTTGTCGGTGACAGCGTCATCGCCCGCGTAGCGGATGCTCTTCAGCTCACAGCCGTTCCAGAAGGCGAATTTACATTCGATCTGGATAACAGCCGCTTTCAGATCATCTTCGGTATAAACAGAAGAGCTGCCGTAGTCTATAACAGGCTTTGAGC
>CAMHHL010000124.1 GCA_946184925.1 uncultured Clostridia bacterium
CGGAAATGCGGTAACAGGTGATTATAAAAAGCTGTTTAAACCAGCCAGCGCGTTGTTGACTACGGCTGTTGCTATAGCGATATATGTGCTGTTTATAGTATTTTTGTATGACAAAACAGGGTATTCCGGTTTTGTGTATCAGATTATAAAGCTCTCTGTCGGTTGTTTGATGGTATATTCTGTATTTACAGTTTCGATTGCTTTGGCTGACAGGAACGCAAAACTGCTTTCGCTGCTTGACGGTAAAACTTTCTCAATTTACATACTTTCATGGCCTTGTCAGGCATTTGCAGAGATAGTTTTCAACAGAGTTTTACATATGAACTGGATAATTGTTATGCTCGCAATGTTTATATTCGGGCTTTCGATTCCGCTGTTTGCGGTTTGGCTTTACAAGAGGCTCAGCGGAAAATCCAAAATTATGAATTGTATATTAGGAATCAATTAATAGGGGATAGATTAAATGACAAGCGAACAGTTAGCTTGGAAAATCAGGCGTCACGGAATAGAAATGACTCACCTTTCGGGCGGAAGTCATATCGGGGCTATTTTATCGGTAGCCGATATTATGGGCGTACTGTATACGGATATCTTAAAATTTGATAAAGATAATCCCGAATGGGATGAAAGAGACAGATTTATACTCAGCAAAGGTCATGCGGGCGCGGCTGTTTACGCGGCGATTGCCGAGAACGGTTTCTTTGATGTTGAGGAGCTCAAAACTCACTACGCTAACGGAAGCCGCCTTTCAGGTCATGTTTCACATCATTTACCAGGTATAGATTTTTCAACAGGCTCCTTAGGTCACGGTCTGTCCGTGGCGGCGGGACGAGCTCTCGCGGCTAAGCAGGACGGAAAAGCTTTCCGTTCATTCGTCGTAATGGGCGACGGAGAGTGCAACGAAGGCTCTGTTTGGGAAGCCGCGGAGTTTGCTAACCACTACAAGCTCGACAATCTCGTTGCAATTGTTGACCATAACCATATGCAGAGCCTGGATTATTGCAATAACACGCTTGAAGTCGATATGGCTCAGCGTTGGAAAGGTTTCGGCTGGAATGTTATCGAGGTTGACGGTCACGACCACGACGCGCTTAGAAACGCTTTAAAGAATACAAGTAACACAGATAATAAACCGACAGTTGTAATCGCTCACACTGTTAAGGGTAAGGGTGTAAGCTTTATGGAGATGGATATTCTCTGGCATTATCGCTTTCCGCACGATGGCTGGGAGTATAACTGCGCGGTAAATGAATTACATAAAATCAAGCCCGAGGGCGTGGAAGATCCATATACACCCGTCGGTTGTCCCGAAATAGAGGCCGATCCTGAACCTATGGATCATACTGTTTCCGAGACATATCATCCAACATATTACAAAAGAGAGGTCGAGAAGCAATGAGAGATACAGTCATTCGCACATTAATTGACCTCGGCTTAAAGGATAAAGATATAGAGTTAATCACGGGCGATCTCGGCTTCGGAGTATTAAAGCCGTTTTGGGAAACTCTCCCGAACCAGTTTATAAACGCGGGTATCGCTGAGCAGAATATGACCGGAGTAGCCGCTGGTATGGCACTTGAGGGTAAGAAGGTATTTACTTATTCGATAGGTAACTTCCCGACCTTGCGTTGCCTTGAACAAATCCGAAACGACTGCGCTTATCATAACGCTAACGTTAATGTTATCTGTGTCGGCGGCGGATATGTTTACGGTTCTCTCGGAATGAGCCACCACGCTACCGAGGATATCGCTGTTTTAAGAGCACTCCCCGATGTTACGGTTATCTGCCCCGGAGACGCGAACGAGGCTGCGGCGGCGGTTAAAACGATTGCCGAAACAGACGGAACCTGCTATCTCAGACTCGGCAGAGGCGGAGAGAAAAATATTAATACCGATATAAAAGAGTTTGAAATCGGTAAGGCTTATAAGCTCAGAGAAGCGAAATCAGACGGTGAGAAAGTTGCTGTATTTTCAACAGGCGCGATACTTGAAGAAACCTCTAAAGCCTGCGACCTGCTTGAAAATGCGGGCTTCGCGGTTGAGCAGTACAGTTTTCCGACTGTAAAGCCTATTGATAAAGAAGCTATTAAGAACTGCGCACAGCGGTTTGAACATATTTTTACGGTTGAAGAACACAATATCGTCGGCGGATTCGGAAGCGCCGTAGCCGAGGTTATAGCAGAGCTCGATACAAACGCTAAGTTGCATAGAATCGGCATCGATGATTTCTATTGTATTGAGGTTGGTAATCAATCATACCTCAGAGAACAGGTCGGTATCAACGCCGAAGGGATTGCAGAGAGGATTCAGGGTGTAATAAGTGAGTAAGAAAATCTGTTTTGTTGTGACAGTATCGCTTGCGGCTAAGAACTTTCTTCAGTGGTCCTTTGAGGATATGCATAACGCCGGTTATGATGTTTCTTTAATATGTGATATGGACGAGGAATATATGGCAACCTTGCCTGAGTTCGTCCACGCGTATCCGATGAAAATGGAGAGAGGCGTTGACCCGAGAGGACTTGTGACCTCAATCCGTCAGATGAAGAAGATTTTTAAGAGAGAGAAGTTTGATATAGTTCAATACTCGACACCGAACGCTTCTCTCTATGCCTCAATCGCCTCTAAACAGGCCAAAATCCCCGTGAGATTATATTGCCAGTGGGGTATGATTTATCTTGGCTTTGAGGGAGTTAAACGCAAGATATTTAAAACTACAGAAAAAATCACATGTAAGTGTTCAACTGATATCCAGCCGGATTCGAAGGGTAACCTTGAATTTTGTCGTGAGCAGGGCTTTTACGATGAAAAAAAGAGCCGTATCGTTTGGAACGGTTGCGCTAACGGTTTGAATACCAAAAAGTTTGATATAAATAAAAAGCCCGAGTACCGAAAAGAAATTCGGGATAAGTACGGCTTTGATGAAAACACCGTTGTGCTCGGATTCTTAGGCAGAATCGGCAGGGATAAGGGCTTCAACGAGTTGATGCTCTGCTTTCGGGAGCTCAAGAAAAAATACGACAACGTAAAGCTTTTGTATGTCGGCTACAACGAAAAGCCCGATACGGTTGATCAGGAACTCCTCAAATATTTTGAGGAATGCGAGGATATTATCTCGACAAACGGCTGGGTTGACGATCCTCAAAGATACTTGGCAGCTATGGATATTTTCCTTTTCCCAAGCTACAGAGAGGGCTTCGGCAACGTAGTAATTGAAGCCGAAGCTATGGGCGTTCCCGTTATTGTGTCCGATATTCCCGGACCTCAGAACGGTATGGTAGATAATGTCACAGGCTTCAAGGTGCCTCCGAGAGATTGGAAACCGCTTTTTGACAAAACCTGCGAATTGATTGAAGATACGAAAAAGCGCGAAGCCTTCGGAGCAGCGGGAGCGAAATTCTCTCCCGAACACTTCGACAGCAAGGTGCTTATTACCAAAATCATAGAAAACAGAGATTGGCTTATCAGCCGAGGATAAATATGGATAAAAAACCTTTGGTTTCGGTTTTGATGGGGATTTATAACTGCGCTGACACGCTTAAGGAAGCGGTCGATTGCATTATAAATCAGACCTATGAAAACTGGGAACTAATAATGTGTGACGATTGCTCAAGTGACAACACGCTTGAGGTCGCTCAAAAAATCGCCGAAAAGGATAATAGAATAAGAGTTATAAAGAATGACAAAAATCTGACTTTAGCTCCGACGTTGAATCATTGTTTTAAAGAAGCTAAAGGTGAATACCTTGCCCGTATGGACGGCGATGATGTTTGTGATAAGGACAGATTTGAAAAGGAAGTCGAAGTTCTGAATGAGCACTCCGAATACGCTGTAGTCAGCTCGGGAATGAGATTTTATGATGAAAACGGCGTATACGGCGAGATCATCAATCCTGAAGAACCAAAGGGTGAGGATTTTGTCAGCCGCAGCCCGATTTGCCACGCTCCATGTATGATGAGAGCGGAAGCTCTTAAGAAGGTCGGCGGTTACAGCAACAGCCCCGAAGTTGAGCGAATTGAGGACTACGACCTTTGGGTTAGGATGTATGCTGAGGGCTATAAAGCCTATAATATACAGGAACCTCTCTACAGCATGAGAGAGGGCAGAGACGCTATTAAGCGTAAGAAATTCAAATTCAGAGTTACAGAGTACAAACTCAGAAAAAGAGTTTGTAAGCAGTTTGGGCTAGGCTTTAATTCAAAGTTGACAGCTTTTAAACCGATTGTAATCGGACTTATGCCGCAGTTTGTATATAGCGCAGTACACAAGAATAAGTACAAGAATTAAACGAATAAGAATCAACGAAAGGAGGAATACGAATGCCGGTCTGGTGGGGAATATTTGCGTATATGATGATAGTTTCAATATTCGGTATGGCTATGTACAAGAATAAAGTGCAGAATGCCACACTTGGGCCTGTGGATGATTCCTCTTCTGTAGTTAATTATAAATCCATTGGATTGTTCTTTGCGCTGGCGACGTTTGTTCTATTGGTGTATTTTGCCGGTCAGCGAAGTTATATTTTTGATACTACCGACT
>CAMHHL010000125.1 GCA_946184925.1 uncultured Clostridia bacterium
ACCATAAGCATGCGTGCTTCTATGTGTTTATGGTATGGAGGATTATAAAGGAAGAACTTGTTGCACGGCAAGTTCTTTTTTCGTGTATGACGGGCATATCAATGCTCTGTGGTGAAAGTCCACCGAGGCGTAGTTACCGACGAACTCAAAAGCGACTCCCAAGGTTTGAATCGTGAGGTTCAGGCGAGAAGAAGGGATAGCGAAATCGTAGCCTGACGAACAGAAACCTGATACGAAGGCGCATTAAGCGGGTAAGATGGCACGTGACATCGAAGCCCAAAAGGTAACCGTAACCTTAATGTGTAAATCAGGCAGGTAGACGAGGAAAGAGTATTGGTTTATCCCGTGAGGTCTCACAGGTGTGGTGGGAATAGTGATTCCATAGCCGACATAGTAACAACGAACTGTGAGAAGTCAGCAGAGGTCATAGTACCGAAAAAAAACTTCGGGAAGGACCGAACAATTCAAGACGTCAATCAAAATGTATGTTTTCCATATTAACCCTGACAAGCGGTACTCCTGAAACGTAAATGAGGGTAATCCGTGCAACGTAGGGGATATGTGGAGAAGCGGAAAGGAGAAAGACGGAAGTATGTCAGAATTGCTTGAAAAGATACTCAGCGATGAAAACATCAGTCTCGCCAAGAAGCGGGTATACGCGAACAAGGGAGCAGGCGGTGTAGACGGCGCGACGGTTCAGGAGTTAGATGAATATATGATTCAGAACTGGGAGAGTATGAAAGAGCAAATCCGAGCGAGGAAGTACAGACCCCAGCCGGTGCTGAGGGTAGAAATCCCCAAGCCAAACGGAGGAGTACGCAAGCTTGGAATCCCCACAGTAGTCGACAGAACAATCGAACAGGCAATAACGCAGGTATTAAGCCCGATATTTGAGCCACTGTTCAGCGACCATAGCTACGGGTTCAGACCGAATAGGAGCTGTGAGCAAGCAATAAGAAAACTGCTCGAATACTTCAACGGCGGCTATCTATGGATAGTAGATATTGACCTTGAAAAGTTCTTCGACAACGTACCGCAGGACAAGCTGATGAGTTATGTCGGGCGAGTTATCCATGACGGAGATACGGAATCCTTAATCAAGAAGTATCTGAAAGCAGGGGTAATGGTGCAGGGCAGATACGAGTCAACAAAGGTTGGTACGCCGCAGGGCGGGAATCTGTCGCCGTTATTGAGTAACATCATGCTCAATGAGCTTGACAAAGAGCTTGAAGCGAGAGGACTGCGCTTTACAAGATACGCAGACGACTGCGTCATCGTAGTAAAAAGTGAAGCCTCGGCAAAAAGAGTAATGTACTCGGTAACGAGCTGGATAGAAAGGAAACTCGGTCTAAAGGTAAATGTGATCAAAACTCAAATAACCAAACCAACAAAGCTGAAATACTTAGGATTTGGCTTTTGGAAGTCCAAAGAGGAATGGAGAGCAAGACCGCACAAAGATTCTGTTGCAAAGTTCAAAAGAACGATTAAGAAACTATGCAAACGAAGCTGGAGTGTCAGCCTAACCTACCGCATAGAGAAACTCAATGCGGCAACAAGAGACTGGATAAACTATTTCTCACTCGGCGATATGAAATCCGCGATCAAGCGAATAGAAGAACACCTTATGACGCAGATAAGAGTCATCATCTGGAAGCAATGGAAAGTACTGAAGAAAAGAGAGTGGGGATTGAAGAAACTTGGCGTGTCTAAAAAAGAGGCGCACCGAGTCGTCGGAATGGGTGACAGATACGTTGCTGTTGCTCATAACCGCACGCTTAAGTGGGCGATTGCAAAGGAAAAACTGACCAAGCGTGGCCTAGTCAGTCCTTTGGATTACTACTTGAAGCAGCATGCTTTAAAATTGAATTGAACCGCCGTATGCCGAACGGCATGTACGGTGGTGTGAGAGGGCGGATTATTTCCGCCCTACTCGATTGTTGAAAAATAATTAATTATAAAATATAATACTTATAACAGACAAGCAGGACTTGTCCGGACAGACTATATGACAGCTCAACTTGAGTCGGTCTTGTCTCCTTTCCATAACAGAGATGAGCCTGTCGAAATAGTCTTTTCTGCTCGTGAATGCAGCTTCGGCTGGTTATGGCAACTATTGAGCAGATTGTCCTGCTTGTCTGTTCTATAACTCCTAAGGTCGTTCAGAAATGAACGGCCTTATTTTTAGTGCGCCCGACGGCGCACGTTTCTAAAGGGTGAAAGTCCCAAATCCGCCCGGCAGCGGGAAGGATACAGCCGAACACCAAGGGTGTCCGCCGTGAGGTGAAATCTGAAGGAAGGTGTACCCAGTTGACTTTCTTAGTCATCACCGTTTGATTGATTACTCTGACTGCCTGATGACAGCTTCTTCCCTTTCTGAATCCATAGGAGAAATCATAAAACTTCTGTTCATAGATTTGGTCGAGGACTTTACGCATGACTCCCTGTACTAATCTGTCCTCGTAGGCGGGGATTCCCAGCGGGCGCATTTTGTCGCTTCCCGTTTTAGGGATATACGTTCTTCTCACCGCCTGCGGTCTGTAGCTGAAGGTTTTCATCCTTGCTACCAGATTGTCAAGGTTTTCATCCAATTCCAGTGCATACTCTTCCTTGCTGACCTTATCTATACCTGTTGCTTTGCCGTATTTCTGCCGCTTGTGTTCTTCTTTCAGGGTTTCCTTGTTCACATAGTGCATTACGGTTTGAACTCTTTCATGCTTCTGTGGCTGTAATGCTATTCTGCTAAAATCAATTGCCAACTTTTCTTTACCTCTGTGTGTAACCGTTGTTTCTCTTAACAGAGCGATTGATACGTCAGTCCCTTTCCTCCGCGGTCATTACCCGCTTCATCGGTACTATGGACTGATCCGAATTCTTGCGTACCGTTTCTGCCATCTCAGACGAAATGTTCCTTGTATGGCAAATACCGATTTTTTTCACTCGGAGCACGCAAGACCTCACAGGTATGCCGAGAATAACAATCTTAAGCTCGCCACGCTCTCAGACCCCGACGGAACCCATTTATTCTCGTCATTAACGAATAAATGTTGTTGCCTGCTGTTCAGGTGATAACATCGGCTTCCGCTCTATATATCTAACGAGGCTCTATCGCTTCACGCTTTCGCATTGCGGCTCGCTTAGTTTCCTGCCTACGCTTAAACCTCACCTCACGGCTTCGGCTCCAAGGCTGGATAACGGCGGTTGACTACTCTTTACCGTGTCGGCTTCCCACCGACTATATTCTCGACACCGAACTGTCGCACCACCGTATCTATTTTACCATAAATACGACAAATAGCCCAGCTCTCGCTGGACTTTTTCGACAGACTGAAACAGCGAGGATAAACCTCGCTGTTTTTGCTTATCAGTATTCTTCGTATTCAACGGAACCGTCGGAATAAGTGATAACATAATAACCGTGGCTGCCGTCGTCGCAGTTGGGAACCGCCTGCTTGGAAACTACGGTTCTCTCGCTGCCTGCGCTGTCGCCGCCGCTGCCGGAATCATCGCTGCCGGAGTCACCTACACCGCCGGAGTTGTCAGAATCATTAGAGCCGCCGGAGTTATTGTCGGAAGCGGTTTTGGAACCGTAGACCACGATCTTGTTGACCGGCTCTTTTGTCACAGTCTCCTTGACCTTCTCGCGGCTGTCCTCTTTGCCGTCGACATACTTCACCTTGTAAGTGACCTCTTTCTCGCCCTTTACGCCTTCCTGAGAAACCTTGCTTTCACCGGTAGCCATAGAGTCGCTGTACTGCTCCTCGGTCTTATAATCGACCTCTTCCTTCTTGGTTTCTTCCTTATACTCTACGCGCTTGACAACCAGCTTCATACCGTCGGTCACAGGAGCGTCGAGCTTCTCGCTGACCTCGTCGTTTTCACCCAGCTTGATCTTCTGCGCTGCAAGGAAATCCTTTACGGTAGTACCTTCGGCGGCGGTATACTCCTTTGTTTCGCCGTCAACGGTGAGTGATACCTTAACGCCCTTGGTCAGCTTGATAGTCATGCCGTCCTTGAGGTAATCGGTCTCGGGAACGTCCGAGGTCACATTCTTGTCTTTTGTCAGATCAGCTTCCTTGATCGCGTCTGCTACGGTGCCGCCGACCATCTCGACCTCTTTCTTCTGGTCGCCGTATACCACAGTCACCTTTGCGTAACGCTTGACGAGGATCTCTTTGATATCCTCGGTCAGCTTGGTATCCGAGGCAGGATCGGTCTCATCCTTTTCGCCGAGAGTGATATCGGCGTCCTTGAGCGCTTGAGCCACGGTAGTGCCTGTTTTAGAGGTGATCTCGGTTTTTTCGCCCATATCGTTGACTGTGAGCTTTATCTCTTTGCCGCCGCATGCAACAAGGCAGGAAGCGACAAGACAAAGCGCCATCATCAAGGCGGCGATTTTGCAAAAGGTTTTTGAAAAAACAGTCATTTTGGTTCTCCTCGTATAATATTTTTATCAAGATAAATAATTGATTAGTTCAGCTGAGTCA
>CAMHHL010000126.1 GCA_946184925.1 uncultured Clostridia bacterium
GCTATACGACGTTGTTTTCCTATTCGACCTATCTACTCGACCGAAACTGTTAATTGTTAATTTTTCCACTTTTACAGACGTCGGTTCGGAGCAGATGTCACAGCTCAAACCAAACTCTTGATAGGAGCACTCACGTAAAAGGGTAGAGATTGGCAACCGGGGTTCCCGGTCGTTGGATAGGAGAGCGACACACAGCCCAAACCAAACTCTTGATAGGAGCACTCACGCAACAGGGTAGGAATAAAAATGTCACACATTTGACGAAAAATGAGTTATAATATATGAAAGTGATTTGCCCGTACATCGGGCAGAAAGGAAACGCCATGAAGAAACTATTATCAATTATCCTCTCATGCTTAATGCTTGCTTCGGTTTTCTCTGTAACGGCATCGGCACAGGAGGGCACGACCTACTACCTCTTCGGTTATATCAACGGCAAGAATTATGCCTGCGAGGAGGATTTCGAGAATATGGGCGAGTACCGCTTCGAGAACGGTACCCTCACCGCGAGCTTTGATGACACAAGCTACGTCGCCGTCAAGGAGGACGGCAACGCCGAGTGGTATATGACCGACGGCTGGATGGGCGACGTCTCTTCCGTCACGCTGATGAGCACCAAGCTGACCGGCTCTAATTCAAACAAGCTCAAGGTGCCCGGCAACTGCGAGGTCACATTCACACTCACTGAGAACGGTGACGGCACGCTCGCGCTCTCTTACACAACAAATTACGGTGAGCAAATCCGCGCGAGACTTTGGGAGTATGTCAACGAGGAGTTGAAGCAAACTGTCCTCGCTCCCGGAAGCGACTGGACTGAGGAGAGCTTTGCGCCGTTTAAAACAGCACTTGACGCAGCGAACGCCGCGCTTGATAATCTCAGCTCAACCGACGAGGAGCTCGAGAGCGCTTACAATACTCTCAAAAGTGCGGAGAAAAATCTCGCGCCTGCCGATGAAGCTTACTGGAGAAATAAGCTTTCGGCTCTTGTTGCTGAATGTTCGGTGGATTTCGAGAATATCGACGCGCTTTATGAGAAGTATACGAAGCAGTCGGTTGATACATATCACCGCGCCTACAGTGAAGCAAACGAGCTTCTTACACGTGACGGCGTTGTCTATAAGTACGAGCTCACCAATGCTTACACCCACCTCAAAAACTACCGCAAGGGGCTTAAAAATAAGCTTGAGGGGTTCAGCCTTCCGGACGATTTCGAGACTGCGCTCAATGATTATGTAAAGCAAATCGGCGCCGCAGGAATGGAGAGTACAGGCGATCCATACGTCAGAACGATTGACGGCAGGGAAGTTGTCGAGTATCGCGGATTGAGATTCTTCAGCACAGACAGATTTATTGTTTTCGGTCTGAGAGATATGCTTTGCACCGTCGGCGAGGAGATAATCGGCGGCTATAAGTTCTCGAACCCCGTGTTTGAAGGCGCCGAGCAGAACAAGACAGGACTTTGCGTCTATTACAGCGGTTCGGTGTGCAGTATTGCCGAAGCGTTCAGAAGAAGAATGCTTACAGCCGACAAGCTTGCGGAAATTATTCCTTACACTCAGGCGGTTTCCGATGAAGTTGACTTCAGAAAGGCTGTCATCGCCTATGGAAAGACTATCGGCTTCGACCTCGGCGCGCAGGAGCCGGGAAGCTACGGCTTCAGTGCAGAACGCTACACACGCGACGGAATCAAGTTTTTCTCGATAAACGCGGCTATTCCGGTTTCCGAAACGATTGAGCTCGGCGGCTATCGTTTTACTAACAACGGAATTTCCGACGCTCAGGCTTTTGATATCGGGCTGGGAGTTTACAAGGACGGCACCGCAATGAAAATCAGCGACGCGGTCAAAGCCGGAATCACTACGTATGACGAGCTCGCGACTGTTTTTAACGCTGAGAAAATCGCCCCGGCGACTGAACCCAGTGAGACGAATGCAGAAAAACCGACGATGCCGGTTGTAGTTCCGACTAAGCCTTCCACCGAACCGACAGAAACCGGAGTTTACCTCGAGACAACCGCGCCGGTGACATATGCTCCGGTTACAGACCCCGAGACCGAGCCCACACCTGTCGGCGAAAATTACATAGGTGAGCTGTCCGGCGGCGTGAAGCTTTACTCCTGCTTTATTCCCTCTCCGCCGTGGATGCATGCTTTCTACAGATATTACGGCAAGTATGTTGTTGTGAATTATATTTCCGAAGACTATGAGGGATTTTTCGTCCTGAAGGATGGCGCAAAGCTCATGCTATCCGAAGCATATGAGCAGAAAACTGTTGATATGGACGAGGTTGCCGTTCTCGTTCGTTCAAAGGGCGAAATCGAGAATTTTAACACAACTAACTTCATCAATACTGAGGAAAACCCGGACTGGAAATTGGAATATAAGGAGTACTATTTCAGTCAGGACGATGTTACGCAGACGGTTCCGACTGAGCCGGCAACAGAAAAACCCACCGAAACACAGGCTGCTACAGGGGCACCTACCGAGCCGCCGGAAACCGAAACACAGGCTCCGACTACTCCGCCTGCAACTGAGACGCAAGCGCCTACAATCGCGCCTACAGCTCCTCAGACAACCGAAACACAAGCCCCGACAATTGCTCCGACAGAACCGCAGACAGATCCTCCTACAATCTGCCCGACCGCTCCCAAGGAGCCGAAACCCACAAAGAAAACACAGAACATCAAGCTAACCGCAAAGGTAAAGACGGTCAAGGCAGCAAAGGCGAAGAAGGCGCGCCAAGTAATCACAGGTGCGATAACGGTGAAGAATAGCGTCGGCAAGCTGATGTACTCCAAGCTCAGCGGCTCAAAATACCTCACAATCACGCAGAGCGGAAAAATCGTTCTCAAAAAGGGCAAGTATAAGAAGAATACGGTATTGAAAATCAAGGTAAAAGTAACCGCAAAGGGCAGCGCGAAATACAAACAAACCTCCAAATCAATAATAGCCAAAATCAAGATTAAGTAAACCAAAGAGCAGACCTCGCCCGGGTCTGCTCGATTATATTTGGGTATTATTATGCGTTATTTATCAGCCGTTTGACCGGAAAGCGACACACAATCAAAATCAAACGTCGGATAGGAGCACTCACTTGCAGGGATAGAGATAATAACTACTCCATTTGCTTGCCGAGGAAGGCGGCGGCACTATGGGCGAGCTTTACCTCGGTGTCGGACGGAGTTCTGCTCGATTCGTTCTTGAGCATAACCACCGCGCCGCTGACGTCGCCTGCCGCGATAATCGGGTAGACGACAGCCGCCGCGTGCTCGATTCCCTCGACGGGATAAACCTCGGCGGCGTCGCTTGCGCTCGCCTGATAGCTCTTGCGGTTCTCCATGAAGTCCTCGAGAACGCTCGTAATTCTGCGCTCAAGGAACTCTCGCTTCGATACTCCCGACGCCGCAATCACGTGGTCGCGGTCGCAAATAATCGTCGGCAGATTGCTTATCCGCGACAGCACGTCCGCGTACTGCGCCGCGAACACCGACATCTCCCCGACCGGCGAATACTTCTTAAATATAACCTCACCGTCCGTCGCGGTGTAAATCTCCAGAGGGTCTCCCTCGCGGATTCTCAGAGTGCGCCTGATTTCCTTCGGAATGACAACCCTGCCGAGATCGTCGATCCGCCTTACAATTCCTGTTGCTTTCATATATCTAAATCTCCCTTAATTGTTAATTTCTTGCCTAATTATTGTACGCAGACATAGGCTGAAAATACAGTTAAAAATATGGAAGATTTTGTTTGTGGTTAATTTTCTTATTAGCTCATGAAACGTCTGCTGTCTGTTTTTTGACCTGCTTATGATAAAACTGAATAAACCAAATTCTGTAGTCTTGGAAAACATTCCAAGGCTATTTCTTTTTCTCGGGAAAAAAGTAAATTGTCAAAAAACTTAGATTTAATGGGGGTTTGTAATGGAAAAGAACAGCTATACAGAGATGTTCCAACGTGTAAAACAGAAGAGCGAAAAGCAGAACAATCAGTTGATTGACTCGATAAAAAAGACGCTCCTCAAGAAGAATGTTAATGAGATAATTCAAAGCAGGATTCTGTACTCGCATTTCTCAAAACCGGATAAATAACCGATGATACAACCGTCTGTATTGAGCATTTATTTCAGATTTTTGAACATTTTAATTATTTAAAGAAGGGTTGAATTATGGCAAATAATTTTAAAAATTCCGTAGAATTTGCAAACACAAAAATGCTGCTTGAGAATTACAGAAATATCCAAATTGCGATAAATTGCCGCGGTGTGGATGAAACAATTTCAGAGATACAGGGAAAAAACACAGATGAAAACTGTGTATTAACAACCCTTACCGCTACTAATACACACGCACTAAAGAATATTTCTGCGGATAATTACCGTTTAATCGGGTATTTGGAGCAGTGTATTGATAGATTGAGAGAATCAAAGACGGGTTTCGAAAAA
>CAMHHL010000127.1 GCA_946184925.1 uncultured Clostridia bacterium
TACAGTCTTTTTAGTGATTTTAATAACTATTCATTGACAATCGGGGATAGCGTTCAAAAGATTAATGATTATATTTTTGGTTATTCCAACATTGAGAGCCTTGTAATTCCGGGCAATGTTACCTCAATAGGAAGATACGCCTTTAGAGACTGTTCTTTGCTTAATGACGTAACTATCCAAGAGGGGGTCTCCTCGATTGGTGAACATGCTTTTGACGGCTGCTCAATGCTCAGCGAGATTACGATATATGCAAAGTCGATAGATAGATACGCATTTCAGGATTGTACCTCGCTTAGAACGGTGAATATCAATTCCCCTGACTGCAATCTCGATTTCTATAACAAAGGTATATTCAAAGGGTGTACATCGCTGAAAACCGTAAATCTTTGTGAAGGAATCACGTCAGTTCCGGGAAGTGCCTTAGGTTATTCTTCTATTGAGACAATTTCGCTTCCCTCAACACTCACAAGCATAGGTGATTATGCATTCTCAGGCTGTACTAACCTTAAAAACATCTCTATCCCTGCTAATGTGCGCTCAATCGGCGCGAACGCGTTCAAAAACTGTTCCTCGCTCGAGGAGGTTGTTATTCCGAAATATATAACCTCGATTGACGATACTGTTTTTTCCGGCTGTTCTTCGCTCAAGACGGTAACAATGGGAGAAAATCTTACCAATCTTTCGTCAAAGGCGTTCAGCGACGTAAAGAAGCTGACCGTGAATTCCGTATATTATGAGGGTGTATGTACCTTTAACAGCGCGTCGGACGTAACAATCAACGACGGTGTAAAGAATATCCCGACAGGAATGTTCGCGGGCTCCGATATCACGGAGATTGTAATTCCCAACAGCGTTACAAATATCGGTTCGGGAGCTTTTTCGGGATGTACAAAGCTTAAAAAGGTTGTCCTCGGGAACGGGACAAAGTCGCTTGCTTCAAGCGTGTTCTCCGGCTGTACAGCTCTCGAGGAAATCGTCATTCCCAAGAATGTTACTTCTATAGGCGACAGCGCGTTCGCGGGCTGTACCAAGCTCAGCAAAATCACGCTCAGCTCCGATATTACAAGCATAGGCGAAAGGGCGTTCTCGCAGTGTACCTCGCTTGCGGAAATCGAAATCCCCGACGGAGTAACGACAATCGGAGAATACGCCTTCTACGGCTGTACGGCTCTCTCGGACATTCGTTTACCTGAGGCTTTGAGCGCGGTTCCCGGTTATATGCTCAGCGGTTGTGTGGAGCTCAGAAGCATTGAGCTGCCCGAAAACATCGCCGGCATAGGAGCGTACGCTTTCCAAAATTGTACAAGACTTGAGGGCGTAACCATTCCCTCGAGCGTTATCTCAATCGGCAACAGCGCGTTCTCGGGGTGTTCGTCGCTTGCGGAGTTCAAGCTGAACTCTAAGGACTGCGCCGTTGACTTCGGCGCAAGGAGCGTACTGAGCGGTTGTACCGCGCTTAAAAAGATTGAACTCTGCGACGGCATTACGGAAATATCCGAGAGAGCATTCTCGGGCTGTGCCGCGGAGGAGATTAATATTCCCTCAAGCGTTACTTCCATAGGTGACTCGGCATTTTTGAATTGCGCTAACCTAAAGAGCGTTGAAATCCCGAACGAAGTGAGAATAATCGGCTCGAGCGCGTTTTCGGGCTGCTCCTCGATTGAGAATGTAACGGTTCCGGAAAACATTAACGAGCTTGCCGCCTCAGTGTTCTCAGGCTGCGCAAAGCTTGAGAGCGTTACCATAAACGGTAATGTAACAAGCATCGGCTCCGGCGCTTTTTCAAGCTGCACAAGGCTTGCGGACGTTACGATTAACAGTGATGTTACAAGCATCGGCTCGAGCGCGTTCAGCGGCTGCACGAGCCTTGACGAATTTGCTATTCCCGAAAGCGTGACCTCTGTCGGAAACTCCGCTTTTGAGGGGTGCTCGTCGCTGACTTCAATCTCGATTCCGAAAAATGTCACGTCGGTCGGACAGTATGCTTTCAGAAATTGTACCGCGCTGAACACGCTGAACATCGAAGCCGCAAAATGCACGACAGTTTACAGCACGGCAAATGTGTTTTCAGGGTGTACCTCGCTTGAAAACCTGAGCTTCGGGTATAACGTTGAGGAAATTTCCGATAACTCATTCAGCAATATGACGAGTCTGAAAAAGGTTACTTTCTCCAACGGACTTAAAAGAATAGGCGAGAGAGCCTTCTATAAATGCTCGGGCATTACCGAGGCTGAGCTGCCCGACGGGCTCGGCGAAATCGGCGCGTACGCCTTCTATGATTGCGCCGGCATGAAAAAGATTGAAATCCCCTACGGAGTTACAACCGTCAATCCATACACCTTCTACAACTGCACCTCCGCTGAAAAGCTCATAATCTCAGACAGCGTTACGAGCATTGGCAAGTGCGCGTTCGAATACGCCGGAATCGAAAGCCTGAATATTCCCGACAGCGTCACTTCAATTGACAAGGAAGCGTTCAGCGGATGTACAAAGATTGAATATCTCAAATTAGGCGATAATGTACGGAACGTCGGCGAGAGCGCGTTCTCGAATTGCTCGGGAGTAAAGACGCTCATAATTCCCGACAGCCTGACGGCAGTGGGCAACTACGCGTTCAGCGGATTGAGTTCGCTTGAAAACGCCGTTATAGGCAACGGAGTGACAGCGCTGGAGAACAGATTTGATTTGAAAACCTGCAAAAACGTAACCCTCGGAGACGGGATTACCTCAATCCCCGGCGGAATGTTTTCAAGCAGTAAAAAGCTTGAATATGTAAAGCTCGGGAGCGGAATTACCCTTATCGGCACTTCGGCTTTCTCCGACTGTACCGCGCTTGTGAATATTGAGCTCCCCGACAGTGTGACGACTATCGGCAACAAGGCTTTCTACGGCTGTACGGCTCTTAAGAGCGTGTATGTTCCCGCTTCGTGCAGAAGCATCGGCGAGGAAGCGTTCAACTTCTGTGACAGCCTTGTGGAAATCGCGGTAGAGAACCGCAACTGCGATATAGTAGAGAGCCAGAAAACCATTTCCAGCGGCGCGACTGTTTTCGGACACAGTCCCTCAACAGCGGAAACCTACGCTCAGAACTACCACAGAGCGTTTAAGGATATCGGCGTATTTAATCAGCCGGACATCACTGTACCTATTGTTCCGACTCAGCCGGCTACACAACAGCCTCAGCCGATTACAGTACCCACCCAACCTGCAACACAGCAGCCGGAGCCGACAACCACTCCGACGCAGCCTGCAACTGAACAGCCTGAGCCGATAGTCGCACCGACGCAGCCTACCACCGACGCTCCCTCGAAAACCGATATCAGCAGCTGGAAAGTTGAAGGCTTGAATAACAAGACATACACCGGAAAGGTTATCAAGCCTGAGTTTGACGTTGTTAGCAGTGACGGCGAATACGCTGATTTTACCGTAAAATACAAGAACAACAAATACGTTGGCACCGCGACAGCAATAATCACAGGTGCAGGCGATTACACCGGAACAATTGTTAAAACCTTTAAGATTACCAAAGCCGCAAATCCTGTTAAGGTCACATACAAAAAGACGGTTACAGCCAACTCAAAGAAAAAAACAACTATTAAAAAGACTATTACCGTCACAAAAGCGCAGGGCAAAGTAACCTACACGACAAACAACAAAAAGGTTACTGTCAAAAATGGCACAATGACCGTCGCCAAAGGGCTGAAAAAAGGTAAGACAATCTCGGTCAAAGTTTCGGTTACCGCAAAAGGAAACAGTAACTACAAATCAAAAAGGCTTGACAAAACAATTAAGATTAAAGTGAAATAACAACTTGAGCGGAGGCAGAAATGTCTCCGCTTTCTTTCGCCTTGTGTGCGATTTTAAGATAAAAATGGGATGTTGATTTGTCTGTGCTTGCCTCAAAACAGGGCAAAAATAGCCGATTTAAGTGAATCGAAAATCAAGCAGGAAAAAGTCTGGGGGTAAACCCCGACACCGTACATCAGCCCGCAGAGCGGACTGTTTCCGATTGTAAAGCCGTGGTTCGCCTTGTATTCGATTTGTTTCCTTTGTTGGGAAAGTAATCGGAAACTCAAATTAAGACTGATACAGACAATTTGTAGCGTTGCGACCGCCGACTGCGGCGGATGAAGGGAGCAAAAGCGCTCGGCAAAATAAGGAGCTTCAATTTGCCCACTCCAAGGGCGAAATGAGGCGACTATATTTTGTACTGGGAGGCGGTCAATCGTTCACGTTTGGAGACCGCTGCTCTACCAACTGAGCTATACCCCTG
>CAMHHL010000128.1 GCA_946184925.1 uncultured Clostridia bacterium
GAACGCCACCCTGACAAAAAGTGGAAAACATAAGTATTTATGCGGATTTTGGAGAATAATTACCCCAATCACCCCATTGAAATATTATGTGGCTTAACCTTGACGGAGCGGCAAAAAAAGTGCTACAATTAATCCAGACTATTCAGAGGAAGTGAACACCTTATGAGCACATCATTACATGCCGCGTCCGGCAGTACGGCGGAGGATTTGTTTATCGACCTGTTTTCCGATACCTTCGGCGCGGAAAAAGCAGGGTACTTATACAGCCAGTATCACTTCTTTGACATCTACAACAACGATCGATTTGCGGACTTCCTGATTGAGAACGGCGCGAAAAGAATCGCGATTGAAATTGACGATGAAGCCACCCACAATCCGCGGCTTGTTTCGCGCAACAAATACTATGACGACCTGCTCAAGCAGAACAGCATGATCTATCTCGGATGGGATGTTTACCGCTGGGCGGTTCGTCAGATGCAGCAGCAGCCCGATACCGTCAAGGACGAGCTGCGCGTTTTTTTAGGTTCTTCGCCGCATTTCCGCGAGGTGGAGGACTATCTTCCGTGTCAGCGGAGCAAAGCCATTGAAGCGGATAATCTGGAGCTCAAGGAACACCAAAAAGACGCGCTTGCTTCGCTTGAAGAAATGCGTAGGCGGCATGAAACCATCGCCTTGATTTATCACGCGACAGGCACGGGAAAAACCGTGACTGCGGTCACGGACGCAAAGCGCATTGGCAAGCGCACGTTGTTTATCGCGCATACCAACGAGCTTGTCACACAGGCGGCGGAGACATTCAAAAGACTGTGGACTGACGTGAGCGTCGGTATCTATATGGGTCCGCTCAAAGAAAAGGATGCGTTTGTTGTTTGCGGCAGTGTGCAGAGCGTCGCGCTGCATACGGAGGAGTTTGGCGAAACGGATTTTGAGTATCTGATCATTGACGAAGCGCATCATGCGGCGGCTGAAACCTATCAGAAAATTTTGGCGTATTTCAAGCCGTCCTTCACGCTCGGACTGACGGCGACTCCCGAACGTGCCGACGACCGGAACATTCTGGACATTTTCAAAAATACCGCGCATAAGCTCGATATCAAGACGGCGGTGGAAATCGGCGAGCTTGTGTCCGTTCGTTGTATCAGAATACATACCAACATTGATTTGACGAAGGTGCGGTTCAACAGCGTCCGCTACAATATCCGCGACCTTGAAAGTAAGATATTTGTTCCTGACCGCAACAAACTGATTGTTGATACCTTTATGGAATACGTGTCAGACAAACGCACGGTCATCTTCTGCGCGAGTGTAAAGCATGCGGAGGAAATCGCAGCAAAAATACGTGAACGCGGCGTTCCTGCACAGGCGGTGTCGGGCAGCATGAAAATGTCCGGGAGAAATGAAATCCTTGCCAAATTCAAGCATGGCGAAATCAAGGTGTTATGCGCCTGTGACCTGCTCAATGAGGGTTGGGATTGCCCTGAAACCGAAGTGCTTTTTATGGCGCGCCCGACGATGTCAAAGGTGCTCTATACGCAGCAGCTCGGCAGAGGTATGCGGCTGAGTGAGGGCAAGGAATTTTTGATGGTGTTTGACTTCGTGGATAACGCGAGTCAGTATAATATGCCGTATTCACTTCATCGACTGATGAAATTAAAGGACTATCATCCCGGAAAGCGCGTCCTTGGAACCAAACAGCAGATGCAGGAGGATGACGAGCTGTACCGCAGGGGAGAAAAGCCCGAAGCGCTGATCGACTATCCCGTCAGCGCGACGGATTATGAAGCGGTTGACGTATTCAACTGGCAGGACGAAGCGGCTGGAATGTTGTCGCAAATGGAGTTTATCCGCCGCGTGGACGTGCAGTCCGAAACCGTTGAACGCTATATCCGTGAGGGCAAGATCATTCCCGATATGATCGTACCGCTCAGTGAGCACAAAAAGCTGAAATACTTCCGCGAGGAAACGCTGAATGCGGCGGCTGAAGAATACGGCTGGACATTAATAGACGATGAAAACCGCAAGGAGCTTTTCATGGATATGGTGCGGCAAATGGACATGAGTTATTCCTACAAGCCCGTTTTGCTAAAAGCGATTTTTGCACATGCCGACAAAAACGGACGGGTGCCGATTGATAATATCGTCGCGTATTTTAGGGAATTTTATGAGGGAAGAAAAGCAAGCGGATTGAAAGCTGAAAAAGCGAACAGTATTTTCGCGAAGGGCGGTTACACCGACGCGGAAGCGAGAAGGAATATCCTTGCAAATCCGTTCAAACGCTTTGAAGATATGCAGATGCTCCGCCACACCAAAACCCTCGGCATCATCGAGGTGGAGCCGACAGTGTGGAAGAATCTGACTGATGAAGAAAAGCGGGAAATATTGCGGATATGCGATGAGAAGTCAGAAAAGTATTTTCAAAGAATAGAACATTCATAATACAAAGGAATGATGAATAATGTCACATGAAATAATCAAAAATCTCACTGCCGATGAAGCGTTGGAAAAGCTGAAAAGCGGCAATCAAATATACATGAACAGCAGAACCGGCAGCGGCGATATGCGATCATCATCACCTGTTCGGATTCGCGTGTGCTTCCCGAAAGCGTGTTCAGCGCGGGCATCGGCGAGTTGTTTGTGATTCGTGTTGCCGGTAATGTGATGGACGACCACCAGCTCGGTTCTGTAGAGTACGCCGCGTCGCACCTCGGCGTGAAGCTGATCGTCGTGATGGGTCATAACCACTGCGGCGCGGTGGACGCCGCCATCAACCACGACCCCGACGGGTACATCAAATTCATCACGGATGAGATTCGCCTTGCCATCGGCGGAGAGACCGACGAGGAAGAAGCGTGCCGTCTGAACGTCCGTCACAGCATCGCGGTTATCGAAAGCAGTCTTGCCATTCATGAGGAAGCGGAACACGGATTGAGAGTGATCGGAGCGCTTTATCGCCTTGAAGACGGTAAGGTGGAATATTTTTGAGGTGCAGCGTATGACCGACAACAAATCCGCGTTTGCGGTAAACCGGTATGACGAAAACGTGCGGAAAGTGATTCCGTTTTATGATGAGATATATGAGCAGATCTTCAGCGTGATTCAGGCGCATTGCGGCAGTAAGCCGCTTGCCGTTCTGGATACGGGCTGCGGCACGGGTACGCTCGGTCAGATGGCGCTCGAAAGGCTGAATCTGTCGGAGCTGGTGCTCTGCGACCCGTCCGAAAAAATGCTTGCAGACGCGCGGGAAAAGCTCAATGATCAACCCTGTGAATTTCACTGTGTCGGCTCGGAAAAGCTGGACTTTGAAAACCGCTTTGACGTCGTCACGGCGATTCAGTCGCACCATTATTTCGACAAAGCGACCAGAGAAACGGCGGTCAAAAACTGCTTCAAGGCATTGAAGTCCGGTGGCATTTTTATCTGCTTTGAGAACACCGCGCCGTTTACCGAATGCGGAGTCAGCAACATGCTGAAACGGCTCGAGGATTTTGAAATCAAGGCGGGAAGAACACCCGAGGAAGTGAAGTCCCACTCCGCGCGGTATGACCGCGAATTCTTCCCGATAACCATTACCGAACATTTGGATTTGCTCAGGCAAACAGGCTTTTCCGTCGCGGAGCTGTTTTGGCACTCGTATATGCAGAGCGGATTTTACGCGGTAAAGAAGGTGTAGTATGTGCTTGATCTGCGACAGGATTGAAATGATAAGAAGAGGCGAAAACCCTTATTTTGTCAGAGAGTTGAAAACGGGCTATGTCGTGATCGGCGATCATCAGCATTTTCGCGGCTATACGCTGTTTTTGTATAAGGAGCACGGCGATAAGACCGAGCTGTTTCACCTTGACAAAGCCGAACGCGCGCTGTTTTTGGAGGAAATACGAGCTGCTCGGCATGGGCGACGCTCACCTGCACTGGCACCTCACGCCACGCGTCAGCGGCGACCTCGGCAGCTACGGCAATCACGGAAAGGGTCCCGTGTGGTGGCTTCCGATGGAGAAGATGTACAGCGACGAAAACCGCCCGAATGCCGATGAATTAGAGGAAATGAAAGCGCAGTTGTCGGCGGCACTGGACGAGATAGTAAAT
>CAMHHL010000129.1 GCA_946184925.1 uncultured Clostridia bacterium
ATTTTCAGTTGGTCATTTATAAAAAGCAAAAGCATCTGGATCCTGATTACCCTGCATATGTATTGGGATTTGCTGATGTGTTTGTTTTATTAGTGATTTTATCTGTATTGTCCGAAACAAGAAAGATATAATATTGGTGTCCGCTTTATATGATTTGAATGAAATATTGCAGAGGTAAAACGTGAAAAAGATAACTTTAGAACCTTTGAAGGCTGAAGATAATAATCAGTTCGTTCTCGACAATCAGGAGGCGTTCCGCTACGGAGCGTTAGAGGAATTTGGGTTGCGTGATAATCATTTTGAAGAGGACGGCGAGATCATTTCCCGCGCAACGATAGAGAAAGCAATTAGCGAAGGAGACGCGTATCGTATTATTTGTGACGGAGAAACCGCAGGCGGAGTTGTTGTCCGTGTCAGCGGCAATAAGGGCGATTTGGAGCTGCTCTTTGTTTCTCCGCACATTTACAGCAAGGGTATCGGCTACGCCGCGTGGTGTGAGATCGAGCAAAAGTACCCGCAGGTGAAGGTATGGGAGACTGTCACTCCTTACTTTGAAAAGCGCAATATCCACTTTTACGTCAACCGCTGCGGCTTTCATATCGTCGAGTTCTTCAACAGTCACCACCTCGACCCGAACGATCCCGATGGCGATAACCTGATGAATGACGGAATGTTCCGATTTGAAAAGGTGTTGAGATAACGATGCGAGTGATAGAAAGCTGTGCCGAGTGCCTTTATAAACGACAGCTGCGGCTGACGGACGATCAGGCATATTTGGCGGAAATCAGAGAAATTATCGACAACAGGGACAGGGAGGCCACCGCGCCGTATCTGGTGTACCGCTTCAACCAAACTTTCCGCAAATACTTCGGAAAAACCGCGTCCTACGAGGATGTCAAGAAGCAATACAACGGACTTGTTCTGTCGATGGAGAACGCTCTGCGCGAGCGGATCGAGCAGTCGGAGGATCCGCTGCTGACCGCCTTTTCCTACGCGCGCGCCGGCAACTATATCGACTTCGGCGCGATTCGGAATGTGGACGAAAAAACCTTTCTTTCTCTCTTGGAACGCGACGATTTTTCCGCACATGATCTACAGACATTTGAATCCTTTACCGCAGAGTGCGCAGAATCAAAGAGCCTTTTGCTGCTGGCGGATAACTGCGGAGAGATCGTGCTGGATAAGCTGTTTTTGGAGCAGCTCGGACAGCGGTATCCGCAGATGAAACTTTCAGTCATGGTTCGAGGCGGCGAGGTGCTGAATGACGCGACGGTCGAGGACGCGCTGTATGCCGGAATCGACAGCGTGGCGGAAATCATCTCGAGCGGTGTTGCCGTTTCGGGAACGGTTTATGACATGATCTCCGACGAAGCGAAGACCGCCCTCGACAACGCGGATGTGATCCTTTCCAAAGGGCAGGGCAATTACGAAGCGCTCAGCGGTCAGGGACGGCATATTTTCTATTCTTTCCTCTGTAAATGCGAACGCTTTACCAACCGCTTTCAGGTTCCAAGCTTAACTGGAATGTTTGTGGAGGAAACGGAATGAAAAAAATTGCAATATTGTTTATCTCTGTTATCATGTTTCTTTCGGGCTGTACCGCGTCCCCAAGCAGCACCGATGCTACCTATACGCAAATCACGCAGGAGGAAGCAAAGGTTATGATGGATAAAAACGACGGGCATATTATCGTAGATGTGCGCCGTCAGGATGAATATGACACAGGACATATTCCCGGCGCGATTCTTATCCCGAATGAATCGATTACGGACAAGCAGCCGGAAGCTCTTCCCGATCTCGATCAAATCATTCTTGTGTATTGCCGCAGCGGACGCCGCAGCAAGGAGGCGGCTCAAAAGTTAGCGGACATGGGATATACAAACGTCTACGAATTCGGCGGTATCATCGACTGGACAGGAGAGACTGTGATGAGTGAAACGGAAACGACGCAAGCCGTGAGTGCAACACCGGTACTTGTGATAAAAGCAAACGGTAAGGTGTTTTACGCCAATCTTGAAGACAACTCCTCGGCAAAGGCGTTCATCGAAAAGCTGAGTCCGCAGGAGGTGACACTTGACCTGCACGATTACGGAAACTTTGAAAAGGTGGGCGATCTCCCGTGGGAGCTGCCGCGCAACGACGAGCAGATCACCACAGAGCCGGGAGATGTTATTCTGTACCAAGGCAATCAGCTGACGATTTATTACGATGAAAATACATGGAGTTTTACACGCCTCGCCAAAATCGGCAACACCTCAAAGGAGGAGCTTCTATCGGTTCTCGGCGACGGTGATGTGAATATAACTATGCATCTGGAGTGGAGCGAGTGATACGACTCACGCCATAGTTTGCGCGCATTAATAACGGTTGAAAGGAAACGGACAGATGATACTCTATTTCAGCGGAACGGGCAACTGCAAATATGTTGCCGAACAGATCGCGTTGGCGGTCGATGACAAGGCAGTTTCTGTTGAGGACAGCGACGGCAAAATAGACTTGAAAAATGGTGAGATTCTCGGCATTGTATTTCCAACACACTTTTGGGAGGTACCCGCCATCATGCACGAGTTTCTGGAGAAAGCAAACATAACCGCAGAGGGAGAAAACTACGCCTTCGCCATTGCGACCTACGGAACAACACCGGGCTGCAGCGGAATGGACGCAAAGAAGCTTTTACAAAAGAAGGGTATTGATCTCAGTGCGGCGTTCAGCCTGAAAATGCCCGATAACTGGACGCCGATGTTCGACCTCAGCGATGCCGAAAAGGTGCGCCTTCAAAATGTTGAAGCAGATAAAAACCTCGCGGTGCTGATCGGAAAAATCAAAGCAAAAATGTCGGGCAATCACGCCACGCACAAAGCGCCGTATTTTGTCCGAACAATGTCTGATAAACTGTATCTAAAAGCGCGCAGGACGAGCAATTTCTATGTTGAAGATTCTTGTATCGGATGCGGTCTGTGCGCCAAGCAGTGTCCCGTAAAGGCAATCAAAATCCAAAACGGCAAGCCCGTCTGGATAAAGGAGCACTGCACACTATGTCTGCGCTGCCTGCACCTGTGCCCGAAATTTTCCATTCAGTACGGCGACGGCAAAACAAAGCAGCACGGGCAGTATCATCATCCGTAAACGATTAATTAGAAAACGAGGTGTTAGTGTAAATGATGTACGCAATCGAAATGTATTTTGACAAAGAAACCGAAGAAAAAATCATGCGCTTGGCGCACAAGATCGCTGACGCGGGACTGAGCACCAAGTATCTGGAATGGAAAACAAGACCGCATGTGACATTGGCGGTTTACAATGATATTGACGTTGACAGGTGCGCGCATCTGCTCGAAAAGTTTGCGAAAGAGCACAAGGCATTTCCTGCGTTCTTTGATGCCGTCGGAATGTTCAACTACACGAAAACGATCTTCCTGTCGCCGATAATGACGAGGAGCTTGTATGATCTGCACAGCGGGCTTTACGCGCTGATGAAGGAATTTGAAGCGTCGGCGTGGGAGTGGTACAAGCAGCCCGACTGCTGGGTGCCGCACTGCACGGTCGCGCTGACTTCGGAGGATGAAGAAAACGTTTTCTATGAGGCGAGCAAATTGGTTCTGCGTGAATTCAAAAAGCTGGAGGGTGTTTACACCTCTGTCGGCTTGGTAAAAATATCCTTCCCCATAGAGGAACTTAAGACGTTTGAGTTTCGGCAGGAATGAGATCGCCGGGAAAACCGCTTTTCATGAGAGGGTTTTTAAACGGAAACCATCATTCAATATGAGCAGCTAAAAAGATTAGGTGTTTTTGAAAGGTGTGACAGCAATGATCGCTCAAAAACTAAAACAAGGCGATGAAATCAGAGTTATCGCGCCGTCGCGCAGCTTAGCTGCGGTATGGGTCGAAAAGTACGAAAAGGCGTTGGCTTATCTTGAAAGTCAGGGGTTCAAGGTAACATTTTCAAAGCACTGCCGGGAGATGGATGAATGGAATTCATCGAGCATTCAATCCAGAGTTGAGGATATTCACGAGGCGTTTTTTGATGATAACGTGAAAGTAATATTGACGGC
>CAMHHL010000130.1 GCA_946184925.1 uncultured Clostridia bacterium
ACGATTATATGGGCAGGCGAAAGGATAAGCAACCGCTTGAATATCCTTCGGCAGGCTCCGTTTTTCGACGTCCGGAGGGCGCTTATGCCGGAGCTTTGATTCAGCAGTGCGGACTCAAAGGTTATTCTGTCGGCGGCGCTCAGGTTTCCGAGAAACACGCTGGATTCATTATCAATAAGGGCGGCGCAACAGCCGAAGACGTAAGAGAGCTTGTTGAGCATATTCAAAAAACCGTAAAGGAACAGACAGGTTACTATCTCAACCGTGAGATTATATACCTTGATTAAAACTATGGAATTTGTAATTATCACCGGACTGTCGGGTGCAGGAAAGACCAATGCGCTTCATTCACTTGAGGATATCGGCTTTTATTGTATTGATAACCTGCCGGCAGCACTACTTAAGACTTTATATAATTTGTGCGAGACTTCGACCGATAAAAGTATGAATAAGGTTGCGGTCTGTATTGACGCGCGCGGCGGAAACAACCGAAACCTTAACACTCTTTACAACGATATTTCGGAGCTTAAAGCCGAGAGAAAAGCAATCAATGTGATTTTCCTTGATGCTGACGAGAAGGTTCTGGTCAGTCGTTTTAAGGAAACACGCCGACGTCATCCGCTTGCCGACGTGGTTCCCGATAACAGTGTTGAAAGCGCCTTGATGCTTGAGCGTACATATCTTGAGCCATTCAGGAAAATTGCCGACTATATAATAGATACCACCGGCGTCTCCGTTAAGCTTCTCAAGGAGAGGATTACTCAGCTATATCTCGATTCCGAAGAAAAATCAATAATAATAACATTTATGTCATTTGGCTTTAAGCACGGAACTCCTGTTGATTGTGATACTATTTTTGATGTTCGCTGTTTGCCGAATCCTTTTTACATCCCGGAACTCAGGGATAAAACCGGACTTGACGAGGATGTCAGAGATTATGTTTTTGATTGTGAAGAAACCCCTGAGTTTATAAACAGACTTATTTCCTTTTTGGAATATTCAATTCCGCTCTATATAAAAGAAGGGAAAGCGGAGCTCGTTGTCGGGATAGGCTGCACCGGCGGAAAACACCGCAGCGTCTCGATTGCCGATTATCTTCGCTCGTATATACAAAGCAAGGGTTATAGAGCGCTCGTGTATCATAGAGATATTAACAAGACTTCGTTAGGTTAAGATTATGTCATTTTCATCGGATGTAAAGCGTGAGCTTGCGCTTATCGAATGCGCCGAAAGAGAGAAAAAGCTTTCCGAGCTTTACGGAATGCTTCTTTTTGCCGGAAAATTCAACTCGCGTGAAATCATACTGAAAACTGAAAACTCAAATACAGCGGAACGCTTTTCATCCTTGTTAAGCGAGCTTTTTAATCCTATTCTCGAGAAGCAGTCTGATTTAAACCCGGATTCGGATAAGAAAAACCGGTACAAGCTTTCGGTTATGCTGAGTGATGATTGCAAGAGGATTTATGAGTGTTTCGGTCACACGTCAAAGGATATCAATCTTCGCATCAACAGAGCCAATTTAGATGACGAGAGTCTTTATGCTCCGTTTTTGAGGGGAGTTTTCCTCAGCTGCGGTTCCGTAACCGACCCTGCAAAGGGTTATCATCTTGAACTCGCCGTGAGAAGGAAGGTTCTTGCCGAGAATTTAATCCATCTCATCGGAGAAATAGAGGTGCTCGGCGTATCTCCGAAGCTAATAAACCGCAACGGCGGATATGTTGTTTATCTCAAAGGAAATGACAGGATCTGCGATTTTCTCGGCTACATCGGAGCCGGAAATTCGGTTATGAAGATAATTGAAACCTCAGCATACAAGGATATGATGAATAAGCTTGTTCGCAAGCAAAATTCCGAGCTTGCAAACATTCGTAAGCTTTCGGACGCATCGGCGAAGCAGATTCTCGCGATTAATAAGATTAATGACAGAATCGGTCTTGACGCTTTGCCTGATGAGCTTCGGTATCTTGCCGAACTAAGGCTTTGCAATCCCGAGATGTCACTCAAGGAACTCGGCGAGAGCCTTACGCCGAAAATATCACGAAGCGGAGTTAATCATCGTATTGAACGAATTTTTAAAATAGCGGAAGAATTATAAGGACGTGAAATTATGCCAAACAAAATGACATTTGAAGAAGCCAACAGCAAGCTTGAAAAGCTTGTCGCAAAAATGGAAAACGGCGATTTGACATTGGACGAGAGCATGCAGTGCTATGAGGAAGCTTTTTCGCTTCTCAGCTTCTGTTATAAACAGCTCGATTCATACAAAGGCAGAATAACTGATATTAACACAAGAATCGAAGAACTAAACAGTGAAGAGGACTTATTTGATGACTGATTTACAAATGATTGAAAACGCCCTGTACGGCTATATTCCTCGAGGAAATCATAAAGAACAGACACTGATAGATTCTATGGAATACAGTATGCGCGCAGGAGGAAAGAGAATTCGTCCGCAGCTAGTGCTTGAATTTTCAAGAATCTGCGGCGGAAATGACGACGCGGCATTGCCGTTTGGGTGCGCGCTTGAAATGATTCACACGTATTCACTGATACATGACGACCTGCCTTGTATGGATGATGATGACATGCGCAGGGGCAAGCCGTCGAACCATAAGGTTTTCGGTGAGGATACAGCTCTTCTCGCCGGCGACGCACTGCAAAGTCTTGCTTTTGAGGTTGCGTCAGCTCCCGAAACCATCGCGCTTTGCGGAGCAGACAAGGCTTGCGCTTGCATTAACACACTTGCATCGTGCTGCGGTACACTCGGAATGGTCGGCGGACAAGTTATAGATTTAGCTAATGAGAAGAAAACGGCTACTTACGATGAAATATACGCCTGCGACGAGAAAAAAACAGGCGGCTTGATAATTGCCGCGTGCAAGATGGGCGCGATTGTCGGCGGTGCAGACGAAAAAAAGATTAGAATGGCTGAAAAATACGGTAAATGCATAGGTATTGCATTTCAGGTTGTCGATGACATTCTTGATGTAACTTCAACTGATGAAGAGCTCGGAAAGCCGGTAGGAAGCGATATGGAGAACAATAAGTCAACATATGTAAGTCTCCTCGGTGTTGAAAAGTGTCGTGAAATGGTTCAGAATCTCACGGCAGAGGCAATCGACGCCTTATCGGCATTTGACGGGGATACTGCACCACTCAGAGAACTGGCACTGAAGCTGGCAAAAAGAAAAAAATAAAGCGAGGACAGGATTATGGACAACAAGTACAAAATCCTTTCTACAATTAAATCACCATCGGATATAAAAAAACTGCGCGATGACGAGTTAAAAGAGCTTTGCGCCGAAATTCGAGAAAAGTTGATTGAGGTCGTTTCCGTAAACGGCGGTCATCTTGCCTCGAACCTCGGTATCGTCGAACTGACTGTAATGCTTCACAAGCTCTTCAACTGCCCAAAGGACAGCATTGTGTGGGATGTCGGACATCAGAGCTATGTTCATAAAATGCTTACCGGCAGATATGATCAAATTGACACTATCCGTAAACGCGACGGTCTTGCCGGATTTCCTAAACGAAGCGAGAGCAAGTATGACGCATTTAACTCCGGACATTCCAGCACATCAATTTCGGCTGCCTTCGGTATTGCAAAGGCAAAACAGCTCAGCGGCGAGAATTCCTACACTATTGCCGTAATCGGCGACGGCTCAATGACAGGCGGTCTTGCGTATGAAGGACTTAACAACGCAGGACGTTTCAGAAAGAATTTTATTGTTATTCTCAATGATAACAAGATGTCAATTTCCGGTAATGTAGGCGCAATGGCAAAAACACTTTCTCATATGCGTATTAAGCCTGCTTATATCCGAGCAAAACGCCGTACTGAAAAGATTCTTTCACATATTCCGCTATTCGGAAAAATCACAAAGAAGATACTAAAACGAAGCAAGAGCAAGCTGAAAAACCTGATATATAAGAACACCCTTTTTGATTTTTTGGGATATACATATATCGGACCTGTTGACGGTCATGATTTCACTGAGCTGACAAACGCGCTTGAACTTGCGAAGAAGTGCAATGAGCC
>CAMHHL010000131.1 GCA_946184925.1 uncultured Clostridia bacterium
ATGCTCCGCCGGAGCGTTTTTACCTTCGGACGGCGGCGACTTCGCGCCTTGTCCTTGGCACGTCCTGTTCGAATCTGGTTATCAGCTCTTTGCTTGTTTAATAGAAAAAGAGGTGTCGCGTGACACCTCTTTTTCTATGGAGCTGATAACCAGATTCGAACTGGTGACCTCATCCTTACCAAGGATGCGCTCTGCCTACTGAGCTATACCAGCAAAGCGGACTCAAAGTCCGTATGATATAATACCATATTGCGAAAATAAATGCAAGTGATTTTTGAATTTATTTCTTCACTTTGCGAAAATCAGCTGAATTTGTAGGTTATTGAAGTGACAACGTTGTTCTCATGTTGAATAATCATTCGCTTGCCGCCCGATTCATACACGAGCATGGTGTCGTTCGAGGCAATCGGGTCGCCGTAAATCGTGCGGACCTTGGTGGCGTACATGCCGACCTCGGCTCCCTTCTGAGTTTTGATTCCGCCGGAGGTAATCGTAAGATTTTTGAGCCGTTCCTCGCCGCCGGAGGTTCGGGCAGTGAGGATGAAGCTGTCGTTTTCATACTGCATAACATGAGCGGAGAGCTCCTCGGCGTCGAAATCGTCGCCCAAAACCGCGAACACATCGTCCATAATATCGTCGAGATAAACGTACATTCCGTCATATATTAAGTCGGTGTCCGCCTGAGTGAAGCTGCCCTTCGCCGGTCTTGTAACAGTGATTCTCGTGTTGGGGCGGGTTCTTCCCTGAGTGGGAACATTCGGCGCTGTCACGGTCGTCGGCTCGGTTGACGTGGCTGATGTTTTTGAGGACGACGAGGACTTTTTCTTCGTCTTTTTGTTCTCGACCGGCTCCGTAGCGCTGCGGCGCTTTTTGACCGATACGGTTTCCTCGACGACCTCGGGTTCCTTGGTCTCGGGTTCCGTTTCTGTCACTGTTGTCTGCTCGGTCTTGGGAACATACGCTGTGACCTCGGTCTCTTCGGTTTTTTGATTTCCGCATGCCGTCGCAAAAAGCACTGCTACAAGCACAACGGCTATGTATATATATTTTTTCATATTATCTCTATCCTTTTTTATCTCTAACCTTTTGGCTTGAGTGCTCCTGTCAGTGGTTTTGTTTGGGCTGTGACTTGCTGTCCTATCAAACGTCTGTTAAGTTGTAAGTTGTAAGCAGGAAGTTGTAAGTTATGGTCGAGTAGATAGGTCGGATAGGAAAACAACGTCGCTGCGCCGAAAATATTTTTATGCTTGCTGCGCAAGCAGCATATTTATTCTGTCGGGCACAAAACGTCAGTATCTCACAATCTGTCTGCACGACAATAACTTACCACTTACCACTTATCATTTTCAACTTTCAACTTTCAACTTTCAACTAAAATTATACCACATTCCCGTTCCGAATACAACTCAGCTGACGACATTCCTCGGGTTTCCGCTTAGAAATCCCCGCAGGTTGTCGCAGACAATTCCCATCAGCCGCTCTCTTGTTTCCATCGGTGCCCAGGCGATGTGCGGCGTGACGATGCAGTTTTCAAGTCCGCAGAGCACGCAGTCCTGCGCCATCGGCTCCTGCTCGAGCACGTCAATCGCGGCGTAGCTGAGCTTGCCGCTTCTGAGCGCTTGTGCGACAGCGTTTTCGTCCATCACTCCGCCGCGGGCGGTGTTGACGAAGATTGCTCCGTCCTTCATTTTATCAAACGCGGTTTTGTCAAACATTCTGTAGGATTCGTCGTTGAGCGGACAGTGAACGGTCACGATGTCGCTCTCGCGCAGCAGTGTGTCGAGGTCTGAGAAGCGCACACCCTCGTCCTCGCACGGAGTGCGCCTGTAGGCAATGACGTTCATGTTGAAAGCCCTCGCGACGCGCCCGACAGCCTTGCCGATGCTTCCGTAGCCGACGACGCCGAGCGTCTTGCCGGCAAGCTCGCTGAGCGGAAAAACAAACGGCGAGAACGTCCGGCTGTTCTTCCAGTTTCCCTCGGCGACAAAGCGGCTGTAATCACCCACGCGATTCAGGCATTCGAGAATCAGCGCGAAGGTGTGCTGACACACCGCGTCGGTGCTGTAGGAGCCGGCGTTGCAGACGGTTATGCCGTTCTCGCGGCAGTATGAAATGTCGATATTATTATAGCCCGTAGCGAAAAGCCCGATATATCGCAGGTGCTTCGCGAGGCGGAGCGTCTCGGCGTTGAGCACGGTTTTGTTGCAGATTATCGCGTCGGCGTCTGCGACAGTTTCGGCGATTTTGTCATATTCCGTCAGGTCATGCACCACAACCTCGCCGAACTCGCTGAGCGGCTCGAGCGAAAGGTCACCCTGAGTGACGGTCTGAGCGTCGGGGAGAATGATTTTCATAAAAACACACCTTTTTTGCAATTGAAAGTTGAAAAGTGAAAATTGAAAGTTATTGGTCGTGCAGGCAGCTTGCAAGATACCGGCGTTTTGTTCCCAACCGCAATTTTCACTTTATAATATTCTACACTAAATCTTGCAAACTGTAAACCGATGGGGTATAATAAATAAGTTACAATTGATTTAACACCGAAAAGAGATGTGTATATGAAAGCTGTATTTTTCGATTTGGACGGCACAATGCTGCCGATGAATCAGGACGAATTCGTCAAGATATATTTTACCGAGCTTTGCAAGCGGTTCTGTCCGGTGCTCAAAATCGGCGATGAAGCGCTGATAAAAGCCGTCTGGAAGGCAACCGCCGCTATGATTAAGAACGACGGCAGCGAGCCGAACATCAACAAATTCTGGAAAACCTTTGCCAAAATCTGCGGCAAAGATGTTCTGAAATATGTCAAGGACTTTGACAACTTCTATGTCACCGAGTTTTTTGAGACAAAGTCTGTCACGGGCTACAATCCGAACATTCCCGAGGCAATAAAAGTCCTCAAAAACAAGGGCTACACTCTTGCCGCGGCGACAAACCCGATTTTTCCGAACGTTGCGACCTACACCCGGCTCGGCTGGGCAGGCGTCAGCAAGGACGACTTCGCAATTGTCACCACCTACGAAAACTCAACCTTCTGCAAGCCGAACCCCAAGTATTACCTCGAGATTATGGAGAAGCTCGGGCTCGAGCCCGAGGACTGCATGATGGTCGGCAACGACATCGACGAGGACATTCTCGCCGGGCAGTCAATCGGCATGGACACCTTTCTCATCACCGACTGTATGATTAACCGCGAGGACAAGGAGTTTGAATCAAAGCAGGGCACTCCGCGCGATTTGCTCGAGTATGTGCGCAGGCTCCCCGACGTGCGAAAGGCGAAGCCATGAAAAAACTCATCAGGAAATATCTCCCCGCCGCGGTGATTTTCGCGGCGATGTATCTTCTGCTCCCGGCGTTCATGCATTCTGACGCGGTCAAGGTTGTGGCGTATCAGCTGGTTTTCCCTGCCGCGGCGCTCGTCGCAGGATTCATCTTCGCTTGGAAGCACGGAATGGACTTCACCTTTCCGCTGATTGCGCCGATTATGTGCATACTCAACCGCCTGATTTACAACCACATATTCCGCTGGCACGTCTACACCTTCATCTACCTGATCATCGGAATGCTCGGCTGCTTCATCGGTGATATGGTCTACAAAAATCTTCAGGAGAAAAAGGAGCGCGCCGCGCGCGAAAAGCGCAACGCGAACGACAGCTACCAAATCTCCATCACCAACATCAGCGTCGAAAACGACGAAGAATAACACAACACCAAAAGACCGCCCAAGGCAATGAACTGCCGGGCGGGTTTTTATATCACTATCCTGTTACGTGAGTGCTCCTATCATGCGTTTTGTTTGGGCTGTGTGTCTAGCTTCCTATCAAACGTCTGTTAAGTTGTAAGTTGTAAGCAGGAAGTTGTAAGTTATGGTCGAGTAGATAGGTCGTATAGAAAAACAACGTCGTATAGCCGACCTTATCAATATGCTGCTTGCGCAGCAAGCATAAAAATTCGGTCGGGCAACAGGCGTGAGAAACTCACAATCTGTCTGCCCGACCTTTAATTACGC
>CAMHHL010000132.1 GCA_946184925.1 uncultured Clostridia bacterium
TAGTCCCTCATCCGTCAGCCTACGGCTGACACCTTCCCCCAAGGGAAGGCTCGGTCTGCCCGACAGTATTTTTATGCTTGCTGCGCAAGCAGCATATGAATATGGTCGGGCACCCGGCGCTTTTGTACGCGCCGACCTGTCTGCCCGACCACAATTTTCAACTTTCAACTTTCAACTTTCAACTTTCTACTTCTCCCTGATGAACAGAATTCCGAGCGTATAGGGGCCGCAGTGCGAGGTTACGGTGCAGCCGGCGACTGTCTCGAGAACCTCGTCAAACTCGCCGTAGAGCTCCTTGATTTTCGCCTTGACCTGCACAACGATGTCGTCGCTGCACTTTGTATGGGTGACAAAAATGCGGTGACGGTCAATATCGGCTCTGCCCCTGAGCTTGTCGGTTACATAGTCGATGATGACCTTGTCGATGTTGCCGCGGTACTTCTTGGTGGGCTTCATCTTGCCGTCGATAACCTCAATGCACGGCTTGAGCCTGAGCAGATTAGCGCCCAGCGCCGCGACAGCCGAGCACCTGCCGCCCTTGCGCAGATAGTCGATACTGTCAACAACAAAGCTCGCCTCGACCCTCGGCGCAAGCTCGTCGCACGCCTTCTTGATTTCCTCGGCGGAAGCGCCCTTAGCTGCAAGCTCCGCGCCGTAGAGTACTATGTGACCCTGACCTGAGGAAAGATTGCGCGAATCGACAACAAAGGTGTCGCCGACCTCCTCGGCAGCCACGCAGGCGTTCTGATAGGCGCTCGAAAAATCGCCGCTGATGTTGAAATGCACGATTGAATAACCCTCGTCGTGCCATTTCCGGAAAACCTTGGCATAGTCGCCGACGTTCGGGGCGGCTGTTCCCGGGAGCACGCCGTTCTCGGCAACATAGCTGTAGATATCCTCGGGAACGACCTCAACGCCGTCGGAGAGCGTTTTTTCGCCCATGCTGACATAGAGTGGGATAATCTCGATGTCATACTTTTCGACGAGCTCCGGAGAGAGATCGCACGTGCTGTCGGAAATTAGCTTAACCTTCATTTTCTTTCCTCCCTTTTTACGAAGTAATTATGTAGCTTATAAACAAAAACGCATATTAAAAATGCGGCAATGTGCATAATAAGCACCGTGAGGTACCATCTTCCGCCGCGGTTGAAGGCGTAGAAATCCATCCAGCCGCCGTTCTTCTCACCGATTACAACAACCATCGTGAGATACACCGCGCCGTAGAGCGTCACGGGAATTATTCCGAGAAAGCTCTCGCGGAATCTTATCGTACCTAAATTCTCGAGCATAATGAACGAAATCAGCGCGAGAAGGGGACCGACAAGGTGCATGTGGAACGCGGTTCCCGAGAGCAGAAAGCCGTAGCCGTAAATAAACCCGAGGAACAGCATAACCGTACAGAACGTAACCGTCACGGCAACCGTCGCGACGAACTTGAAGAGGATAACGCCGCGCGGAATCCTGGCATTCTTGCCTCGAAGGAGCTGAATTTCGTGGATAATCATCACTATTGAAGCGACCATGCTCAGAATATTCGAATCCGTAGTGAAGAACTTGAAGCTGTCCCAGCCATTGTCACGCAAAACGCCGGTGTTCCCGAAAAAATACGAAATCACAATCCCGGCAGTCACCGCCGCAATGATGATATTCATCACAAGAGCAGCTTTAATCTTTCGTTTGTCAATCATTCTACCACTTCCTTCCCCTATCATACACTATGAATTCGGTTTTGGCAATGGTTTTTTGCCGCGGGAGCGCCTGCCGCCGCATTTTCTGTTGCGAAAACAAGCCGGATGTGATATACTTGTCAGGAAAACGAATAACGAACAGGAGATTTACATATGAAACTGGGAATTGTAGGATTACCGAATGTCGGAAAAAGCACGCTTTTCAACGCGATTACGAACGCCGGCGCGCAGTCGGCTAACTATCCGTTCTGCACGATAGAGCCGAACGTGGGCGTGGTTGCGGTTCCGGACAAGCGACTTGACAAGCTCGCCGAGATGTACGACCCCGAGAAGTACACCCCCGCGATGATCGAGTTCGTAGACATCGCCGGTCTCGTCAAGGGCGCTTCAAAGGGCGAAGGACTGGGCAACAAGTTCCTTGCGAACATCCGCGAGTGCGACGCGATTGTGCACGTTGTGCGCTGTTTTGAGGACGACGACATCGTTCACGTTGAGGGCAGCGTTGACCCTGCGCGCGACATTGAGACAATCAACCTCGAGCTCATTCTCTCGGACGTCGAAATGCTCGAGAGAAGAATTGACAAAACAAAAAAGCTCCTCAAGGGAGACAAGAAATACCAGACCGACCTTGCGCTGTTTGAGCACGTGCTCGAAGCGCTGAACGCCGGAAAATCAGCGCGCTCCGTCGAGATGGACGACGACGAAAAGAAGATTATGGCTGAGGTTGCGCTGCTCACGACAAAGCCGGTTATCTACGCCGCCAACATGAGCGACGCTGATTTCTCCGAGGGCATCGAGAACAACAAGTACCTCGCCAAAGTAAAAGAAATTGCCGACGAGGAGCACGCAGGCGTTCTCCCGATTTGCGCCCAGATTGAGGAAGAAATCGTGGATATGGACGCCGAGGAAAAGGAAATGTTCCTCTCCGACCTCGGCCTCGAGGAAAGCGGACTTGACCGTCTCATCAAGGAGTGCTACTCGCTGCTCGGACTTATCAGCTACCTCACCGCCGGCAAGCCCGAGGTTCGCGCCTGGACAATCAAGAAGGGCACCAAGGCTCCGCAGGCAGCCGGAAAAATCCACACCGACTTTGAGCGCGGCTTTATCCGCGCCGAGGTTGTATCCTTTGACGACCTGATGGCATGCGGCTCAATCGCCGCGGCAAAGGAAAAAGGTCTCTACCGCAGCGAGGGCAAGGAATACGTCATGAACGACGGCGACGTAGTTCTGTTCAGATTTAATGTTTGATTTCTCTACCCTGTTACGTGAGTACTCCTATCAAAGGCTTAGTTTGGGCTGTGACAACTGCTCCTATCCGACGTCTGTAAAAAGTTGAAAGTTGAAAGTTGAAAGTTGAAAGTTGTGGTCGGGCAGACAGGTCGGCGCGTACAAAAGCGCCGGGTGCCCGACCATATTCATATGCTGCTTGCGCAGCAAGCATAATAATTCGGTCGGGCAGAAAAGTTGATTTCCATATCAATCTTTCCGCTTTCAACTCTCAACTCTCAACTTTCATTTTTCACTTTCCAATCTCTTAACTTCTCTGTCAAAATCGGAAATTATCTTCTGCGTTTTATTAAACTCGTCATATTCCCGATATGCTTTTTCCAATGCTCTTTTATGAGATACTTTGCCGTTGTCGGGGAGAATATCATAACGGCGAAATGCTAAAAACTCATTTACGCTGCTCTCAAATTCTTCCATAGTAAAGGTGTTTTCTCGCTCTATTAAATCCTCTATATAATCGAAGTAACCTGTCACGGTGCGCTCCAGCTGACGGATTTGCTTTTCCTCAAGATAATTCTTTGCGATAACAACATCAGATTTAAGAATTCGTCCGTCGGGAGCGTTCTTCCAAGTAGTTAACCCCATATGTTCCTTGCTTTTGTCGGCGCTGTCATATATAATTTCAGCGGCAGTCTGATTGGTGATTGCATAATGGAATTTGTTTTGCACTGTTGCATAGAACCGTTTTGTAACTTCGGAGGTTTTGTCGTAGTCAATGCTGCACTCGGCGAATATATCGGTAATCTGCTGCCAGATTCTGCGTTCGCTTGCACGGATTGAGCGAACTCTTTCGAGCAGCTCTCGGAAGTAATCCTTACCGAAAGCGGCGTTGCCCTGTTTCAATCTTTCATCGTCAAGTACAAAGCCCTTAATCATATACTCTTTTAATACTCCGGTTGCCCATTGTCTGAAATGCGTGGCACGCTTGGTATTAACTCGGTAGCCGACGGAGATTATTGCGTCAAGATTATAAAATTTTGTATTTTTTGTTTGGGTTTTCCCTGCA
>CAMHHL010000133.1 GCA_946184925.1 uncultured Clostridia bacterium
ACACAGGCTTACCTATGCGCTGACACTAAACACTTACCGATGCGCTGACCGGACACTCTCAACTCTCAACTCTCAACTCTCAACTCTCAACTCTCAACTGCTCATTGCTAATTGCTCATTGCAAATTGCAAATTAATTACGCATTACGAATTACGAATTAATATCTCCTACCCCTACTTTACAAATTATACCATTTGTGCTATTCTGTATATATAATTTAAGGGCAGCATAATACTACAGAAGAGGAGTAATTATATGAAAAAAATTGTTTTGGTCGGCACGGGAATGGTCGGCATGAGCTTTGCTTATGCCGCGATGAACCAGAACCTGTGCGACGAGCTTGTGCTCTGTGACATCAACGAAAAACGCGCCCGCGGCGAGGCTCAGGACCTCAACCACGGACTTGCGTTTTCAAAGACAAGTATGAAGATTTACGCCGGGAGCTATGACGATTGTTCCGACGCTGATATTGTTGTTCTCTGCGCCGGAGTAGGGCAGAAGCCCGGCGAAACACGCCTTCAGCTTCTCCAGCGCAATCTTGAGATTTTCAAGACGATTGTCGGCCCCGTTGTCGAGAGCGGCTTCGACGGAATTTTCCTCGTTGCTACCAACCCGGTTGACATTATGACGCGCATCACGCGCAAGCTTTCGGGCTTTCCGAACAGCAAGGTTATCGGCACCGGAACTACCCTCGACACCGCGAGAATGAGATATCTCCTCGGCGAAGAATTCAAGCTTGACCCCAGAAGTATTCACGGCTATGTAATCGGCGAGCACGGCGACAGCGAGTTCGTTCCTTGGTCGCAGGTGACAATCGGTCCCAAGCCAATCCGCGACGAGATGATGGACAACCCCAACATCAACATGGAAGAGCTCACCGGAATTGAAGAGAACGTCCGCCACGCCGCCTATGAGATTATCGAGGCAAAGGGCGCGACCTACTACGGAATCGGTATGGCTATCTGCCGTGTTGCGCGCGCGATTTTGCAGGACGAGAACTCTATCCTCACCGTCAGCGCCAGACTTTGCGGCGCGTATGGTCTCGACAAGGTTTATATCGGCAATCCCTGCGTCGTCAACAAGGACGGCGCCGTGCGTCAGATTGAGCTGAGCATGATGAATACCGAGTTGAAGAAGTTCAAGGAGTCCTGCGAGCTTCTCAACAAAACCTTCTCCGAGCTGGACTTCGGAATCGAAAAGAAAGACGAATAAAAAAGCGCCGCACTTAGGGTGTACTTCGTAAGGAAGTTACACCCTAAGGGGCGGCTCTTGTAAAATCTAATGTATTTAACTACGGCACGGCTTTATGCTATGCCGTAGTTTTTTGTTATGCAGACTTTTGTCTGCGCTGTTTCATTTTGGCTTGGAAGCCTTTTTCAAATTCTTCAGGTGTTTGGATATTGATGATACCAACGCCTTTGTAGTGAATGTCTATCAGTTGATACCGCTTGCCGTCGAGGTAGCGAGGTGCTGAAACGACAATTTTGTCAATAAACTCATTGACTAATTCGGGTGTCAGAGCTTTCGGGCTTGTAATTTGCTTTACTCTTGCTATAAACTTCTGCAAGTTATCGGTCTTATCGGTTTCAGTTGAGAGAAAGGCTTCAAGCTCAGGTATCTTCGCTTTTAGCTCCTGCTGTTCATCTTCATATCGTTTGCTAAACATTTCAAAGCGTTCGTCCGAAATCTTATGCGAGACGTTATCCTCATAGATTTTTAAGATGAGGTCATCTATTTCAGATATTCGCTTTTTGATTTTGTTCAGTTCTCGGCGTTTCGCCGACAACTCCTTGCGTTTCTCCTCTGTGTAGCAATTCATTTGCTTTCGGGCAAACTCTTTTTCGTAGGCTTGAACATTCAGAAATACTCTCTTCATATTCTCCAGTACCAGTGAGTAGATGACCTTTTCCCTGATGTAATGGGCTGAACACACATCGGAGTTTTTGCGGTACGACGAGCAGAAGAAGTACGCCTGACTTTCTTTGTAATTGTTAGTTGCGCTGTAGTAAAGCTTTTCTCCGCAGTCTTCACAGTAAACCAATCCCGAAAACATACTGACGATTCCTATCCGTGTCGGCTTTCGTTTGTTTTTGCGCAGCTCTCTGACAAGTTCAAAGGTTTCTCTGTCGATGATCGCCGGATGCGTGTTTTCAAATATCAGCCATTCTTCGGGTGGAAGCTCGACCTTCTTTTTGTTTTTGAAGGATTTGCGCTGGCTGCGAAAGTTGACCGTATCTCCGCAATACTCTTGTTTACTAAGAATGGAAGCAACCGTGTCAGCACTCCAATGGTACGGTACGCTCGGCGGCTTGCCGCAGTTTCTCCCAATGCTGATCCAGTATTCCGTCGGAGTCAGCACTTCATCGGCTTTAAGCTGTTTTGCAATCTGCGACGGTCCGAGTCCCGATACGCACATCTTGAATATACGCCTGACAATCTCGGCGGCTGGTTCATCTATAATCCATTCGTCTTTGTTGTTAGGTTTTTTCATATATCCAAACGGCGGATTGGTGGTCAACGGCTTGCCCGATTCGCCTTTACTTTTGAACACCTTTCGCACTTTATCGCTTGTATTCTTTGCGTGCCATTCATTGAATAAGTCCTGCATAGGTACAAGGTCGCTGATACCGTTCTTGGTGTCGATGTTATCCATGATGGCGATATAGCGAATGCCCATACGGTCAAATTCTTCTTCCATCAAGGCTCCGACTACCAAGCGGTTACGTCCGAGGCGGGAATGGTCTTTGACGATCAGCGTTCCGATTTTGCCTTCCTCTCCGAGCTTCATTATCTCGTTGAAGGCAGGACGGTCAAAGTTTGTGCCCGACCAACCATCATCAACAAACAGTCTGGTGTTCTTGAAGCCGTTATCGACAGCATATTTTTGTAAAATTTCAGTTTGATTCTTGATTGAACCCGATACACCTTCATTCTCGTCATCACGGGATAGTCGGCAGTACAAGGCTGTGATTTTGTCTTTATCTGACTGTTTACTCATTTTGCTCCTTTCCACAGTCGGATATGTCTTTGTAGGATAGTTTTATTATAACATACCCGACCGCTAAATTCAACACTTTAAAGTGATAAATTATATATCTTTTGATGTGATTCTCTCAACCGTGTCATAAACTGTTGAATCGGAATTTTCATTGAAGTTGGTACGCACTATATAGATTGTGTTGTCAATATCCTGCGTGTATTTTATCGGCTTGATGTACATACCTCTGCTATACCAAGCCATCCGTTCCTCCGGAGTCATCTTGTCAAGCTCGTCGTATATTACGTCAAGCATATCGTCTAATTCGGTCCGAATGTTTAGCTCATTACCCTGATCGTCATAATATTTCATTGATTCTCACTTTCTTTCTCTAATGGTTGGGTTTTAGGTGCTCCTAATAATCTCTACTGTTTTTGCACGGTAGGAGTAAAAACAGTCTGCTTGTTTAGATGTGACATGGCAACAAATATATTTACAATTACTGTCAACACATCTGTCATACAATTGTAAAATCAAGACTGCTTTTTGTTATAAATCTCAATAATCTTTCTTCGGTTTGTCCGTCGAAAATACACATCAATACCGTCACTGCAATACAGCTCAAAAGAAAACTTGTGGAGCAATTTGGTAACGGTATTCGACGGTGTAGTAGTATCATTCATTTCGGTAAGTAAGTCAGTGGCTGTTCCCATCCAGTAATGCTTTCCGTCCATAAATGCTTTTAACTTTCCGAAAAAAGGATGGTTCTCCGTAAGTTTCGGATAACCCTCGCGTTTAGTTTTTCCTACTGTCATAGCTACAATTTGTTCACCTTTAGTCATTGTTTTTCCTTTCTGTCACAGAGAAAAGTGACTGTTTTGTGTTCGGTTTTCAATTATTTAAACACAACAAAAAGCCAAGTTATAATAAGGCTCATTCTCATACGCAAAAGGGTAAACTATCCCCTTGGTATA
>CAMHHL010000134.1 GCA_946184925.1 uncultured Clostridia bacterium
TTTCATTTCTTTTTGTGCCTTCCGCGCAGCGGAAAGGAATGGTCATAATGATGAACGGCAAGATTTTATTGTTGGATATTGACGGAACGCTGACCGAAACCTTTATGCGCATGGGGCTTGACGAGCTCAGCGTCAACCCCGCAGCGTTCTCGGATTGAGAAAGGTCATCCGCAGTTTGGATTTAAGCAAGTAATTCGCGCACATCTCCTTTAATTTCCTAAGACCGGGCAGCCAAGACCAGTTGCCCGGTCGATTTTTCAACAACGTCCACGGGAGAAAAACGAAAACAGGAGGACAAAAATGCAGGCTACCATAGTGATCGGACACAAAAACCCGGATACGGATTCTATTTGCTCAGCCATCGGCTATGCCGAATTAAAACGCCGCGCAACGGGCGAGAATTTCCTTGCCTGCCGCGCCGGAGAGATCAACAGCGAAACGCAGTTTGTGCTTGACAGGTTTTCGGTTCAGCCGCCAAAACTCATTACGTCGCTTGAGCCGAAACTCGGCGACGTTTATTTTCGAAGGATAAAGGGCATAAACGAGGAATTTTCGCTAAAGCAGGCGTGGGAGCACATGCAGAACCAAAGCGTTCGCGCGGTTCCTATCCTTACGCCGACCAACAAGGTAAAGGGAATCCTGACAACGGGCGATGAAGCGCGGTTCTATATGGAGGATCAGGACGCCTGCGCACTGTCAAAATCCGCAGCTCCTTACCGAAATATCGCTATGACCGTTCAGGGACAGATACTTGTCGGCGACGCTAACGCGCGCTTTTCTCAGGGCAAGGTAACCGTAGCTTCGGCAAATCCCGATATGATGGGCATATATATCAAGGCTCACGATCTTGTGATTCTCGGCAACCGCAGGGAGGCGCAGATATACGCCATTATGCTGCATGTGAGCTGTATCGTCGTATGTCTTGACGCAAAGGTTTCACAGGACGTTCTTAATCTTGCAAAGGAATACGGCTGCACCGTGATCCTCACGCCGCTCGATTCCTATACAGTCGCAAAGCTCATCAATCAGGCCGTTCCGGTGCGTCACATTATGAAAACAGAGGACATCATCTTCTTCACCGAGGATGATTTGGTATCCGACGTAAAAGCGGCGGTCTCAAAGGTGAAGATCCGTTACTTCCCGGTAGTCGACAGCGCCGGTAATTATGTGGGAATGGTATCACAGCGCAACCTGCTGACAGTCGGACGGCAAAAGGTCATCCTTGTAGACCACAACGAAAAAGGTCAGGCGGTGGACGGCATCCGTTCTGCCGAGGTGACGGAAATCATCGACCATCACCGCATAGATTCGGTCGAAACGATGAACCCCATTTATTTCCGCAACCAGCCCGTCGGCTGTACCGCGACCATTGTCACGCAGATGTACCGCGAGGAAGGCATTGACATTCCGCCGCAGATCGCGGGGCTGCTCTGCTCGGCTATCCTGTCCGACACCCTGATGTTCCGCTCACCCACCTGCACCAAGCTCGACGAGCTGACGGCGCGTGAGCTGGCTAAGATCGCGGGTATCGACACAGAAAAGCACGCCACGGAAATGTTCAACGCGGGCTCGTGCCTGTCGAAAAAAACACCGGACGAGATCTTTCACATCGATTGCAAGCCCTTCAATGCGGGCAATTTCACCTTTAAGGTATCTCAGGTCACATCCGTCAGCAATGATGAGCTTTTACGCCTCGCCGAGATTATGCCTTCCTATATGAGAGAACATCTGAACGATGAAAAAACCGATATGCTCCTGATGATGCTTACCAACATAATCGACGAAAGCACCGAACTTCTCTTTGCCGGAAAGAACGCCAAGGAGATCGTATCACGCGCCTTTTCCGCGGAATGCGGTGAGAGCAGCGCTATTCTGAAAGGCGTCGTCAGCCGCAAAAAGCAGATAATAGCTCCTGTTGTGAATGCAATAGGAGAATTGAATTAAGAGGTTGATACAACCGACGCTATATAACCCGAATGTCGCCCCGCAAATCCCTTTCCCGAACCAAGTCCGATTCGGTAATTGATACGACCGTATTGATTACCGAATCGTTTTTTATTCTAATTTCCATTAAAACACCGTTGCAACAGATGTTAAAGTGTTTTATTGGATACTTAGTATTTTTCGTAAGTAGTGCATAAACAAAGGGGAATGTTTGTTTTTTACACATGTGCCAATTGTCGAAAAGCGCGAAAAGCAGTATAATCATTATGTATAATTATATAAAATTGCTTTACAGCTTAAGGGTGATTGTATGATTAAAAAAAGATCGATAAAAAAACATATGAAAGGTTTTGTTTCGCTGTTGCTGGTGCTTTCGTTAATGGCAGGGCTTTTTGTGCCGGTTGATATAAGCGTATTTGCGGAAGAAGAGCCCGCGACGGGCAGCAATATCCATTGCTTTGTCTACAAAGCGCTCGATGACAACGGCAATGTTATGACGTTCAAAAACAGCGGTAAGACCTACGAAAGAACCGAACTGATTTTTCAGAAGGGAGACACTCCGCCTTATCCCGATCGGGAATATGTAATGCACGTAACTGATTTTGATAACGGTGAGAAAACAAACGCCGCGCTCGGAATCGGAGGAAAAGAAGCATATAAACAGCCGTGGTACGACTACAATTACACTACCTATAGACTGATAATAAAAGACAAAATCAAGCCTCGGAAGATGACAGGCTGGTTTATGTATATGAAAAACCTGCCTGACGAAAATGTACAGGGACTTGAAGATAAAATAGACACGTCGATTTGTACGTCTTTTAACTGCACATTTAATTATTGCTATCTTAAAAATCTAGACTTGACGCAGTGGGATGTAAACAGTATCACCGATACCGGTGGAATGTTTTCACATCAGGACGGTGTGGGATTAAAAACTCTTAATATCTCTAATTGGGTTATCAAAGATATATTTATCCTTTGCCGCATTATTAAGAGAGAGAATATACTCGCTGCCGTCGGCGTTTTTGGTGATGGTAGTATAATCTGTGGAGCAGTAATCGCTGTACTGGTAACGCTCTACGGTTGTATTGAGGCTGATTTTATCTTTCCGTTATCGGTTTTCATTTTGCTCCTCCGGTTGTTTTTTCAGCTTTGTTTTTCTGCCGGAATTCTCTGGGCGTTACGCCGTAAAATTTTTTGAACGCCGTGGTAAACTTTGTGTGCTTGGCATATCCCACTCTCTCGGATATGTAGCCTATCGACCAGTCGGTGGTGGTAAGCCTGTCCGCTGCCCACTCCATTCTCACCTTGGTCTGGTACTCTTTATAGCCGTATCCGTAAATATTTTTGAAGTATTTCTTAACCGCCGTGTCGCTTATGCCGTATTTCTCGGCAAACTTTGCAGCGGTTTTTTTTGCTCGAAATTTTCGGTGAGACAAATGTAAATGTCGTCGGCGATCAGCTGCTGCACTCCGTCTGCTTTTTTGCCGCCGGATTTACTGAGCTTTTTTAAATCGACGCCGAGATTATGTCCGATTTCAACCGTGTGGGTTATCACCATAAGACTCTCGCGCTTCATTCCCGATTCAAGAAGCTTGTCCAGCGTTTGCTCGGTGCTTTTTGAATAAGGGAACAAATAGCCGTCGCTGTCGAAGATATCCTCCTCCGGAAGCATCATTTCCTCAATGACAAAGCGCAGCATCCGAAACATAGCGCTCTCTTTTACAAGCTCGCTGGGCTGAAAGGTGATTTCAACCCCCTTAAAATCCTCGGCAGTAAAAGAAAATGTCCCGTTGTCTCCAACGCCGTAATCCATCATCACCTGACCGGCGGGAAGTGTATTTGTTACGCCGTTCACCGTAAACTCACAGCTTCCCTGACGGCAAATCAACGTTCTCAAAAAGCGAACGTTGCCTCCCTTTCGAAAACCCAGCTCCCAAAAATCGGGGATCTCGGGAGAATGTATATCAAAAAACAATATTTGCATACTGTTATAGGG
>CAMHHL010000135.1 GCA_946184925.1 uncultured Clostridia bacterium
GATTGTTGACAAGGCTGTCAGCGTACACCTGCAAAGCAGAGGCTACCTGGTCAAAATCCTTGTTCTCCAGCCCCGTTCTGAAGTCCTGTCTGAACTGATTAAGGGCTGCGTTTCTTGCATCTTTGTTCTGCATAGTTGATTCTCCTTTTCAAAAAGTTTTAATGAAATACTTCAGCGAGCCACTCAAAGCCGTCCTGTTCGGGCTTTGGCTCAGGCGTTTTCGCTTTTGCAGGGTCAGGAGTTGCCCGCTTCTGCTTGAGCTGCTCCATCACCTTTTTGGCAACAGGATTCTTGTTTTCAAAGGCCTGTTTGATTACCTCCTCAGCGCCTTCGGTGTCGACGGGATCAATAACCTCGTCGCACAAGCCATACGCGAGGGCTTCCTCAGCGGTGAAAAATGTTTCAGCATCGAGAAGCTCATTGAGCTTTTCGCGGGTCAGCTTATCCTTAGCCTTGACAAGATAGGTGTTGCAGCTCGCTTCGTTGATTTTGTCGAGACTGTCAGCCGCCTGCCTGAGTTCGCGGCTGTTACCGTAAGCGCCCATCATCGCATTGTGGATCATCATTGTGGTATTGCTCGGCATGACAACCTTGTCGCCCGCCATAGCAATAACACTTGCTACGCTGTAGGCAAAAGCGTCAACATAAACTGTCTTTTTTGCCGCTGAACGTTTCAGAATGTTGTAAATTGCGTTGCCTTCCGCTACGGATCCGCCAACTGAATTAATGTAAACATTGATTTCGTCGACGTCTCCTGCCTCGCTGACAGCTTTGCGGACGTAATCGGCAGAGGTGGTACTTTCAACAATCTGACCGTTCCACCAATCATACCAATCGCTCATAATCTCGCCGTAAAGATACAGCTCAAGGACCTTACTCTTTGCCTTCTGTTTTACTTCGTATTCTCTTCTCAGCATTATTCCTCACCACCTTTCAGCGCTAACTCTGAGCTTTGATAGTTTTTGGTAATGTAATATTCCTTTGCCCAGGATTCTTCACAGGGCAGTTGGTGACAATATCGTTGTGCCTTGTACGGATTGAGCACGCCGCAGGCAATAGCTTTGTCAAGGTTGACCGCGCCGCTGATGGCGTCAATATGTCTTGCATATGTCGTGTCAACCATCAGATAATTGCCTCTGATAAATTCCTTTTCGCCGTAGCGTTTCTCAGAAATTGCCTGGGAGAACATCTGAGCAATCGGATCCACGGCGCTGCCGATGAATGACTCCGTAGCGTCGGAGAGCATTGAAGCCTCTCCGGAGATAACAGCGGGAGGAATGTGCAGCGCGTTTCCGACGGTCCCTAAAGCCTCGGCTTTCAGCTGCTTGAGGTCATTTACCTCGGACACAGCCTTGTTCTTCGCGTCGGTGGTGGGCTCTGTGTACTTAAACCCCTTATACAACGGCAAAACCGCGTTTTTCTCCGAAAAGAACTTTCTGACATGCGTTGCCATCCACTGATTTAGCTGTTCGTTGAAATCCTTATCGCCGTTCATGGTCGTTCCGAGCTCAAGCACAACCTTGTGACCTGTCTCTTTGTTATACCGTTCAACAGCGTCCTGCATCAGCTCGCTGTATGCTGCACACATCTCCGCTAACAGCTGCTTGATGCTGCTGTTGTTATATCTGAGGTAGATTACGTCAGATGAACGCAGCGTGTATTGAAATGTCATACCCCGCGCATAGATGTTTGAAAAAGTATCTTCCAAAACCGCTCTCTCGGTTCTCGCGAAGTTATCCGCGCAAAGGAGCTGACCGTCTGAGGTCTCAAAAATCAGCAATTCATTCTGCAAAATCAGTTTGGCGACCGCCTCAATAATGAACTCGGTCTTGGTTTGGTGCTTATTCGGGGCGTAATTCCAGAGATAATACTCCGCTTTCTGAACCTCTTTGTGGTTCTCAACAGTCACAAATTCACACTTGGCCAGCGTCCGGGCAATCAGATCAACCGCCGTGAACAGCGCAATCTCCGTGAGGTGAAACTTTGAATATGCGGTGTCGCTTTGCAGAAATTCTTCAAAAGTCTTGCCGCTGATTTCATAGCTTTCTCTGCCAATCAACTTATTTTTCAGAAATTCAATTAAACCCATTCACTTAAAACGAAATTGTCTGCATAGCATTAAAAACTTCCGCGGAATACTGTTCCGTTTCTATTTTTTCGTCTTGCGTATAGGCAGCAACCAGAGCAAAAAAGCCATCGGTTTTTCGGCTTTTTGGCTCTATTTTTCCGAAGGTAAAGTTGTCTGTACTGTAGGTTGCTCCCTTTACACGCACGATTTTTGTGTTGTTGGTGTACCATCGCATCAGCTTATTATCGCCGTAAATGACGCGCTGATTGTCAAAATCACTTTTTATCTTCGGTTGTACTTTAACGATATCAGAAGGACGCACAAGCTTGAGGTTGTTAGCGCCGTTTTTCTCGGGATCATATCCAATCCCATTCAAATATTTTTTCAGAAGGTCATAACGATAGCTGTCCAGGGCTCCCGCGACAATGTTGTAGTATTGCTTCATCTCAGCGAGCCATTGAATAGGAAGCTCCGGAGAAATTTCAACGGTATCAACCACCGTCAGCAAGCCTTCCTGCTCAGCTTCGCGTATCGGGAATTTTATTCTGGACCAATCCCGGGTGTTTTGACACACCCAACTATGCTGCAGCACATAGACTAATCCGTCAACGTTGAATTTCAGCGCTACACCGAGAAAATCGTTGATCCTCGCGTAGTCAATGCCGAATACACAGCTTTTTCCCTCCAAATCAATGATCGGGCGGTTTGTCGCCTTAATGTTCTCCCACGAAGTTACAACCTCAACGGTTGTACCGTATGGAATGTTCATGCGCTTGGTAACAAACGCTGAATGCCCGTTATTGTTTCGCTTCCAGTCATGGTACTCCTTGCGCATCTCAGCAAGAAGATTCGGAAAATATTGCAGGCTCGGGTTTGCTTTATACCAGTTTGCCTCGTCGTCAATCTCTTTAACATTATCGAGACGGCAAATAAAACAAAGCATTCCGTTGTCGGGAATATCGCCGTTGAGAATAGAGAGCATATCGGAAAGAAGCTCGTCGAGCGGACCGTCGCGGACGTCGCCCATGGTTGTTGTTATCGTCTCGCGCGGCATCGGCTTTTTACCAAAGCCGGTTTTGAATACGTTAATCAGGTCATAATTTTCATAGGCGTGATACTCGTCAAAGTCAATTTTTCCTTGTCTGCCGCCGTCCTTGCTCTTGGCGTTTGAGGTACGGTAACGGATTTCTGATTTTGTTTTCAGATTGCGGATAACAACCTTGTTCCAGTAGAATTTGCCCTTCATTTTCGGGCGGTTATTCTCAAGAACATCGTAAATATCGTCAAAGGACGTCCGCGCCTGATCCTCAGAGGTTGCACAGATGTCAATGTGGTATTTCTGAATTCCGTTGACCGGGGTGATCAGCGCGAAATCCTCAAAAGCTAAGTAACCGTTCTTGCCAGCGCCGCGGCCGACCAGAATAACAAGAGTCGGAAATCTCAGGACTCCCGGAGCTGAATAGGTGCAGTTGTGCAGGACAAAGCAGAAGCGTTCCCACGTAAACAGTTTGTACTCAAAGAACCGTTCGAGTTTGAAATACCGCACCGCCTGATCTTCATCGACGTAAACACTTTCCGTCTCGAAAACGCGCTCGACAAAATCAACGAGAAGGATCTGCTCGCGGCATACCCGATATGAGCCGTTGCGAACCTGGTCGATATAGTCCTGTATGTAACGGCAGGTAATCAAATGTCATCATCTTCCCCGTCGCGGGACTGTACAGTCTTTGGAGAGAGATCCAACTGAGCGAGGATAGCAAGACACTGCTTGTTGTACATGACCGCATGCTTGATTGACGGATTGTCTTTCATGTACTCCTTGCCGGTGGAAGAGATCGCCTTATAACATAAGCCGTTTTTCTTGATATCCTGCTGCAT
>CAMHHL010000136.1 GCA_946184925.1 uncultured Clostridia bacterium
CATCGCTCGAACAAGTACCATCAAAACGATAAAGCTTAAGTTGTTGACATTGCCCTCGGGGGAAGGTGTCGCCGACAACTTGTTGGCGGTGACGGATGAGGGACTACGTTTCTGAAAGAAGTGCTTTTTTAATGCGTAATTCGTAATGCGTAATGCGTAATTAAAGGTCGGGCAGACAGATTGCGCGATACTTACGTTTTGTGCCCGACAGAATTTTTATGCTTGCTGCGCAAGCAGCATTTAAATCCGGTCGGCTATACGACGTTGTTTTCCTATTCAGCCTATCTACTCGACCAAAACTTACCACTTATCACTTACAACTTACAACTTAACATACGTTTGATAGGACAGCAACACATAGCTCAAACAAAACCCTTGACAGGAGCACGCAAGCCAAAAGGGTAGAGATTGGCAGCCGGGGCTCCCGACCGCAACTCTCAACCTTCAACTCTCAACTTGATATTGTGCATAAATCAAAACAGAGGTAATTATATGGACAGACTAATCAAAAAAATTGTAGAAATGCAGAACCCGACGGTTGCCGGGCTTGACCCAAAGCTCGACTATGTTCCCGGGTTCATCAGGGAAGCCTGCTTCGAAAAGTACGGCAAAACCCTCGAGGGTGCCGCCGAGGCGCTCTATGAGTTCAACAAAGCTCTCATCGACGCGCTTTGCGACATTGTCCCGGCGGTGAAGCCCCAGGCGGCTTACTACGAGATGTACGGCTGGCAGGGCGTGAGAGCTCTCAAGCGCACAATCGACTACGCCCGCTCCAAGGGCATGTATGTCATCACCGACGGCAAGCGCAACGACATCGGCGCGACAATGACAGCCTACACCACCGCTCACCTCGGCTCAACCGAGATTGACGGCGAGAGCGTCGAGGCGTTCGGCGCCGATTCGCTCACGGTCAACGGCTACCTCGGCTCCGACGGAATCAATCCTCTGCTCAAGGTCTGCGCCGAGCGCGACAAGAGCATTTTTGTCCTCGCCAAAACCTCGAACCCAAGCTCCGGCGAGCTCCAGGATATGAAGCTCGAGAACGGCAAAACCGTCTATGAGCAGATGGGCTCGATGTGCGAAGGCTGGGGAGCCGATTCGATAGGCGAGAGCGGCTACAGCTCCGTCGGAATCGTCGTCGGCGCGACATATCCCGAGATGCTCGGCGAGCTCAGAGCAAAGCTCCCCCACACCTTCTTCCTCGTCCCGGGCTACGGCGCTCAGGGCGGCGGCGCGAACGACGTGCGCTTTGCCTTTGACAAGAACGGAATCGGCGCGATTGTCAATTCCAGCCGCGGAATCATGTGCGCATGGACAAAGGAGAGCGGCTCAACCGAGAAGGATTTTGCCGAAGCCGCAAGGCGCGAGGCGCTGCGCATGCGCGACGACATCAGAGCCGTTGTGGGCGAAATGAAGGCGTAACGCCGCAATAATATTTGTTAAATTATTGACAACGCAGGATTATTGCGATATAATTTAACGGTATGGTGAAAAAATAGGTTTATAACAGGTAATTTATTTTTGCAAAGGAGTAATTGAAATGGCAAGAGTTTATAATTTTTCCGCAGGCCCGGCAGTGCTTCCGGAGTCTGTACTCAAAGAAGCCGCTGAGGAGATGCTCGATTATAAGGGCAGCGGTATGTCCGTTATGGAGATGAGCCACCGTTCCAAGTGGTTCGACGACATCATCAAGGACGCTGAGAAAGACCTCAGAGAGCTGATGAACATTCCCGACAATTACAAGGTTCTTTTCCTTCAGGGCGGCGCAAGCCTCCAGTTCGCGGCTATTCCGATGAACCTGATGAAGAACAAGGTTGCCGACTACATCGTAACAGGTCAGTGGGCAAAGAAGGCTTTCGCTGAGGCTAAGCTCTACGGAACAGCCAACAAAATCGCTACATCCGAGGACAAGACCTTCTCCTACATCCCCGACTGCTCCGACCTTCCGATCAGCGAGGACGCCGACTACGTATATATTTGTGAGAACAACACCATCTACGGCACAAAGTTCCACACACTCCCGAACACCAAGGGCAAGCCGCTCGTTGCCGACGTAAGCTCCTGCTTCCTCTCCGAGCCGGTTGACGTTGAGAAGTACGGCGTAATCTACGCAGGCGTACAGAAGAACGCAGGTCCCGCAGGTCTCCAGGTTGTCATCATCCGCGAGGATCTCATCACCGACGACGTTCTCCCCGGCACACCCACAATGATGAAGTACAAAACTCAGGCTGACGCCGATTCTCTCTACAACACACCTCCCTGCTATGACATCTACATCTGCGGCAAAATCTTCAAGTGGATTAAGAATATGGGCGGTCTCGAGGCTATGAAGGCTCACAACGAGAAGAAGGCTGCGATCCTTTATGATTTCCTCGACAACAGCAAGATGTTCAAGGGCACCGTTGTCAAGGAGGATCGTTCTCTGATGAACGTTCCCTTCGTTACAGGTGACGACGAGCTCGACAAGAAGTTCATCAAGGCTGCCACAGAGGCAGGCTTCGTAAACCTCAAGGGACACCGCACAGTCGGCGGTATGCGCGCTTCCATCTACAACGCTATGCCGATTGAGGGCGTTGAGAAGCTCGTTGCGTTTATGAAGAAGTTTGAAGAAGAAAATTCATAAAAGAGGTACATAACCATGTATAATGTTCTTACTTTAAATAAAATTTCACCGAACGGCACAAGCCGTCTCGGCGCCGATTACAACGTCGGCGACGCGGTTGAGAACCCCACCGCGGTTCTCGTCCGTTCCGCTTCCATGCACGACATGGAGATGCCCGAGAGCCTTCTCGCAATCGCGCGCTGCGGCGCCGGCACAAACAACATTCCCAAGGACGCTTGCGCCGACAAGGGTATCGTTGTTTTCAACACTCCGGGCGCTAACGCCAACGCCGTCAAGGAGCTCGTGCTCGCAGGTCTCCTCCTCAGCTCACGTAAGGTTGTCGAGGGAATCGAGTGGGCAAAGACGCTCAAGGGCAACGGCGACGCTGTCGGCAAAATGGCTGAAAAAGGCAAGGGTCAGTTCGTAGGTCCCGAAATCCTCGGCAAAACCCTCGGCGTTATCGGTCTCGGCGCAATCGGTATTCTGGTTGCGAACGCTGCCGCAGCTCTCGGAATGAAGGTTATAGGCTACGACCCCTTCCTCTCCGTTAACAACGCTCTCAAGCTCGACCCGTCAATCAAGGTTTATCCCACAGTTGACGACATCATCACAGTCAGCGATTATGTCACAATTCACGTTCCGCTCCTTCCCGATACAAAGGACCTTATCGACGCCGACGCTATCGCCAAGATGAAGGACGGCGTGCGCATTCTCAACTTCAGCCGCGACGGTCTTGTTAATTCAACCGCCGTTCTCGAGGCTGTAAAGAGCGGCAAGGTCGCAAAGTACGTCACTGACTTCGCTACAGATGATGTTCTCGCTGAGGAGAACGTAATCTGCCTGCCTCACCTCGGCGCTTCAACTCCCGAGTCTGAGGACAATTGTGCGGTTATGGCTGCCGACCAGATTATGGAGTACCTCGAGAAAGGTAACATCATCAATTCCGTAAACTACCCCAACGTAACAATGGCTAAGTCCGGCGCAGTTCGCTACTGCGTGCTCTTCAAGGGCGATATCGTCAAGAATATCACTGCTGCCGTCAGCAATCTCAAGGCTGTAGAGGCAAAGACGCGCGGCGACTTCGGCTACGCTATTGTTGACGCTGACGACGACGCTTCCGTCTCGGCTCTCGAAGCTGTTTCGGGTGTAATCAAGGTCAGAGTAATAAAGTAAAGCTAATCAAAAACCCCCGGCTCGCTGAGCCGGGGGTTTTTTTAGTTGAAAGTTGAAAGTTATTGGTCGTGTAGACACAATTAACGTAGCGGAAACGCACCGAGCCTTCCCTTGGGGGAAGGTGTCGCCGAC
>CAMHHL010000137.1 GCA_946184925.1 uncultured Clostridia bacterium
ATAGAAGAAGCATCCCTATAGCTTGACAAACGCCAAGTTATAGGGATTTTTCTATGTTGGTAATGCACAAATTTTAATTATCGAAGCGGGGGCGTAAAATTTCTGAATGCCTGCACCATCTTTTTGTGATGGATGACGAAATGAATGGTCGGATACTTGTTTTTTGAAACGATAACCGTATCTGCATGAATCACGGAGTAGGTGATATTGCGGAACGCAGGGCTGCTGTCGGTTTTTACTGTGAGATTCGGATGCTGAACCGCAAAATATTTTGTTGCCTGCAAATGCGCGGTATATTCCTCATAGGTATACGGCACATCTGTTTCACAGAACATTTCTGACAGCGCAAGATGGATCGGCGCAGCTTCAAATTGTTCCTTTGAGGGTTCGGGAAGAACGACAGCCAGCTTGTTGTTTTTCAGAAATTCGCACACCATAGCGAGATAATCGGCGCGGAATTCTTCGATTTCCCTTACCTCGGATCCATCGAGCTTGTTGCGCGTGAGAATCTCCCTCAGCGCTTCCTTTGGTAACGTGAAAATGGGCAGAGCGGATGAAACGGTTAGACGGTCGCCGGTTTTCCACGACTGTTTCATTGCCGCCCGATACTCAACCTTGCGGTCACTGCGGTAAATATCCATCAGCGGCTTTGCCTTTTTCAGCAAGTCCTCCGCCTTTTCGCGGATAAAACGGATACGCTCATCGGATTTGGTCAGCACATATTCGCCCTTTGTCTGATGTCCCGCGATCGCGCAGCCCTCCAGCGCGGCGGCTCCCGAGACCTTGATGATATGAGTAAATACCGCGTTCGTCGGCGCCGGAAGATAATACGGCGAAATCTGACCTGTCATGTACATTGGAATATTGCCCTCCAGACCGAGCATCATCTCCTGAAACGGGCGGTATACATTGTGTATAAAGTGCAGGTGCAGGCCTTTTTTGAGCAGCATTGCCATGCCGAACATCCATTTTTTCGCAAAATCTTCGTCCTTTGCCATCTCCTCCAGCGGCATATCGCTGTATAGTATCACGTCCTTCTTCGATTTTGAAAGAACGGTAGCCTTAATGAAATCAAGCTCGCATTTTTTCATCCCTTCGATCGTCGTGTAGGTTTTGCTTGTGGGCAGACGGAACGGTGCGGTCGGCAACTTGATGTCATTGAAATGGATGACGTTGATATATTCGTCCAGATTAAAGTCCTCGAGCTTATCCAGAAAATTCTCAATCGGATCTTTTTCTGCGACTACAGTGTTGTTGCCCAGCCAGTTGGTCACGGCACCGGAGATTGCTCTGGGTGAATCTAATTGTTCGGCATCGCAGTTAAGCAGCTGCGAAAGCGCTGTGAGCTGCTGTTCGTCTATACATACGCGTGAAATGTATGATCCAATACTTTGGGTAAAATCAGAGACGCGCCGGGGCTTGCGCTGACCCGCGAGTATTTTTGAGATATAGGATGAATCGAAGGACAATGCCTTCGCAAGAACGGAAACGCGTATATCTAACGCATTTATCAGCGTATTGAGATTTGTTACATATGTTTCATAGCTGATATTGAGGCTGTTTTTCAGAGAGCCTTGCAGTTTTTCGCGGATCTCCTCCTCGCTTAGCTCGAAGCCTTTTTCACGGGCAAGCCGAAAAAAAGCGTTTGTCAGTTTGTTGAATTGTTCACTGTCGGGAGCAGGTTCACTCTCGCCGTTTTTGTAACGTCGAACTGCACTGACGCTCAGACCGCTGTAACGCGCAAACTGTGGGTAAGTGATTTCCAAGAGTGACAGATATTCGTTGAAATGACTGCAAAAGCTCATGGTCGGCAGCTCCTTTTATTGTTCTGTAACACCTATTATATAATTTATCGCCGTAGCAGTCAATTATATCCATTCACCATGTTCTTTTAAGTCACGGACTAATACGGTTTCTTGCTGAATTTGAATCAGACTTGTGGTATAGTTAATTTAATGATATTATATCCTGCCGATGCTTCGGCTGTTTTCAATGAAAAGGAGAGAAAAGTATGAAAAAACTATTAGCTATCATTTTGACAGCGGCGTTGCTGATGAGTGTATGCGGTGTTTCGGCGTTTGCCGCCGAAAACGATCAGCCGGCGCCCACAACAGGTCCTTGGGACGGATATTATTGGATGACCGGCGGTCCGATGATCTCATTCGTCGGCGGCAGCGTAGGAAATCGTGTAGAGCGTTTGGTCTATTACCGCGAAAACATGATGATGGAGTCAAGTCCGATCGTCACCGACAACGAGGTAGTCCCCGGCGCGACCTATGACAAGCCGACAAATACCCTGACCCTTGATCATGTCAAGCTGACCGATAATCTCGGTATCTATTACATGGGCGATGACTTCAGGCTTTGCGTCAAGGGCGAATGCGAATTGACAAAGATTACCGTGTTCAACTTTTCCGGTAAGTACAGCACAAGCCTGAACATCACCGGTACCGGTACTCTGACGCTCAATAAGGAAAAAACTTATTCCGAAGCGATTGAGTTTTACAGCGAGGGCGTCAGCCTGACGCATTTCGATATCGCGCCTTCCGTAACGGTTCATCTGTACGCTTCGGCGTATGAGGACGAGGAATTTCCTCAGAACGTCGTGAATATCAATTCGACCTATGCCGACCCGGCAATTACTGTGGGCGGCAAGGCGATCCCCGAGGCAAAGTCCGAGCGCAGAGTGGAAACAATCTCCAAAACGGTCAACGCGTTATGGCTCGAAAACCCGGATCATGTATATCAGCGCGGCAAGCGCGTCATATCAAAAACCGATCCCGACGGTATCTACGCGGTAGAGGAGATCGAGTTCAATACCGGAAGCGGCTATGAACCCCGCCTGTGTGTTACCAAATATATTCAGTCGCCGTTCGATATTGATATGCCGGATCCTGAGTTTACCAAAGAACACGGCGATTATATCATTTTGACGCAGGAGGAATTTAATGCGGGATACGACTATGTGATAGCACCGCAGCCCAAAAAGATCCGCTATACGTCGGATTACCGTGTAGCAAACCGCGGCTATCGCGGCGTTAAGTTCATCAAAGACGGCGATCCCGGCACTGTTTATATCGGCACTCCCGGCTGGACGACTCCGTATGGCAATGAACTGGACGAAGAAATCGAAAGCTACAATCTTTACAGCGCGAGCTGGAACGAGGACGAGCAGCTCTATGTTGCGGAACGCACCGCAGTTGAGAAACATAAAACTGCGGAAGAATTGGAAGCGAAGGGCTATACCATCGTGACAGATGAAACGAGCGGTCAGCGAGTCGAAGTGCAGTATATCGATACCAACTATAAATATGAGAATTACAGTACCGAGGCGATCCTGCTGATTGACAAGCACGGAAATGAATACAGCGCGGAGGTTTTGAACTGGGATACCGGAAACACACAATACTTTGTCCAACCGCTTGAATGGCGCGAGGATAAGGGACGCTACTATTCACACTACGACGTAGGTCAACTGTACTTCGGCGATCCCCCTTACGACAGCATGGAAGAAATAGAGGCCGCTGGCTATACCATCGTGTTGGAGGATCAGCCCGTTGATTACACCATTACCGGTTCTGTAGAAGCGCTGCCGAGGTCGTTGTATCAGGATCAGGCGAGCAACCGTTACTTTTACGATTTTGACTATAATTTATACAGTATCAGCGATGACAACACCATCACCTACGGCAGCGGGAAATACTATATCGGTGCTCTTGCCGAGGGCGTAGACGAGGACGCTCTGCAAAAGGTCGAGCACGAAGAACTCTGTGACGATTTCAAATGGTGGATCGAGGGTACGGAGTATCATCATATCGGTTCCGAATCCACAGACATGCTCATAGGCGAT
>CAMHHL010000138.1 GCA_946184925.1 uncultured Clostridia bacterium
GTGATTACTAAAAGAGTATTGAATTTCTTAGCCGACTCTGCTGAGAACATAGCTTGAAAGCGCGTTTTTGAGGCTTTCGGAAGGTTCGTTTTCCATCAGCAGCTCGATAGGCTTATGAATGTCGAGAGAGAAAACTCCGATGAGTGAATGAGCGTCTACGGTGATATCGCCGCTGCGCATCATCATCTGGCTGGGATAGTGAGAGAGAATTTCGAAAATCTCCATTAAACCGTTTTTGTTCATTGCTGAAATAGGCAGTGAATACATAAGCGCACCTCATTATCTGAAATAGCTTGTTGATAATCTTTATGACAGTAATATAATACCACTTAAACGGCAAATAATCAATCAATTATTACAAAGTTTTACAAAATCAACATTTTCAATAAAAAGGAATCCATAATGATGAATTTTAATGTAGTAACGCTGGGCTGTAAGGTCAATCAGTACGAATCTCAGGCTATGCGTGAGGACTTGATTGCCCACGGATATCTGCCGTCGGACGACAGGGAAAAGGCGGACATCACCATCCTAAACAGCTGCACCGTAACAGCGGTCAGCGACGCCAAAAACCGCAAGCTGATCAACCGCCTTCGCCGCGTAAATCCCGACGGAATTATTATCCTTACAGGCTGTATGCCGCAGGCTTTTCCCGAGGAAACAGAACGGTTCACAGGCTGCGATATCGTTCTCGGCAACCGCGAGAGAAAGCGCCTGATTCCCGCGATAGAGGAATATCTCTCAAACCGCGGCAGACTCGTCGACATACCCGCCCATATTTCAAAAGGCGCTCAGTTTGAGCCGATGACGGTGTCGTCATTTAACGAGCATACCCGCGCCTTTATCAAGATTGAGGACGGCTGCGACCGCTTTTGCTCATATTGTATTATTCCTTACGCGCGCGGCAGAGTCCGCTCGAAGCCCGTTGACGAGCTGAAGCGCGAGCTTGAAACACTCGCTTCGAACGGCTACCGCGAGGTTGTGCTCGTCGGTATCAACCTATCCGCTTACGGTCAGGGCGAGGATTTTGACCTTGCCGATGCTGTGGAAGCTGCTTGTTCTGTAGACGGCATCGCCCGGGTCAGACTCGGTTCACTTGAGCCTGAGCAGATGACCGAGCCGCTTGTGAAACGTCTCGCAGCGCAGGAGAAGTTCTGTCCGCAGTTTCATCTTTCGCTCCAGAGCGGCTGCGACGCGACACTCAAGGCGATGAACCGCCACTACGACAGCACAGAATATATGGAGATTGTCAACCGCCTGCGAAATGCTTTTGACAATTCCGCAATGACCACCGACGTAATGGTTGGCTTTGCAGGGGAAACGGAGGCGGATTTTGAGGCGTCGATGGCGTTTGTAAAGTCCGTAGGCTTCGCTAAGGTTCACGTTTTCCCGTACTCGCAGCGCAAGGGCACTAAGGCTGCGGACGCGCCAAATCAGGTTGACCCTGCCGAGAAGGAACGCCGCGCAAAGCTGATGGGAGAACTTGTTTCCCGCGAGAGGGAAGAATTCCTTAACTCTCAGGTCGGCTTGACAGAAGAGGTTCTTTTTGAGCGGCTCCGCAAGGGATATCTCGAGGGCTATACAAAGAACTACACTCCTGTTCATGTCATTTCCGACGACCATTCGCTCTGCGGCGAGGTCTGCAAGGTAAGATTGGTTTCCGTCGGCGATGACTGTTGTATGGGCGAGTTAGTCTGATTTCAGTTCATTGCACAGATTTTTGATTTCCTCGGCTGCGTCCGCGTTTTCAAGACTCGAATAGCTGTAGAGCATAAATCCCGAAAACTCATTTTTCTTTTTCAGAATATTATATTCGGTTTTCAGAATATCATTTTTTTCAAGCCAAGTACCCTCGTCCGCGTCTGTACCTGCTTTGTAGCCCGCAAGACCGGCGTAAAGCTGAACGCCTTCGGCAAGCGGCAAATCGCACCAGTCCTGTGCTGCCTGTTCAAAACCTAGCTTCGGATTGTCAAGGCTGAAATACAGCTGAGGACAGATGTAGTCGGCGAAGCCCTTGATACAGCACCAGCTGACAACATCGGCAGAAAGATTTGCGTTGTTGTCGAGGTTCCCTTGAGGAGAAATACCAAAAGTAACGTTTCTACCGCAGTTTTGCAGCCGCAGGTAAATCTCAGATAAAAGTATGTTCACATTCAGCTCTCGCCACCTCTCAAGACTCAGACCGCTCGACGGGTGCGAGTCAAGATACTCAAGATATTCTGGATAGTCGGCTTCTCCGATATCTGCAGGGTAGAAGTAATCGTCAAACTGTACGCCGTCGATATCGTAGCTTTCCGCTATTTCGAGCACACCGTCCTCAATAAGCTGTCTTGCGTCTGCATTTGATGGGTCGAGGATAATCCCGCTGTCTGTTTCAATGCACAACTCGGGATGTTTGACGAATATATTATCATCACAAAGCTCGTTCGGGACGTTGTTAACTTTAACTCGGTACGGATTTACCCACGCTTGAATATCCAGTCCGAAGTTGCCGCAGATCTCGCACATCACTTTTAGCGCGTCATACCCGGCTGTTTCTCCCTGGATACCCGTCAGTACATGCGACGCGGGGTATAGGTCGGAGCTGTAGAGAGCGTCGGCAAAGGGTCTTACCTGCACGACAAGCGTGTTGAAGCCTTGCTTCTTGCAGGTGTATGCCATATGCGCGAATTTCTCGCGGAAGGCTGATTCACTTTGATTATCCTCGTTTTCCATGCTCAGCTCCATATAGGTAATCCATACTCCGCGCATTTCTTGTTTTGGTCTGGCTTCCTCTGCGGTGGCGGCGACCTGCAACGCAGGTTCCTCGCTTTTCGGCGGAGTCAGTACGCTGAACGCAACTGATAATCCGAATAAAATAAAACTGACGACAATCGGTACAATTTCTTTTACCTTCAAATTTCTCAACCTCGGTGATATTATGATTTACTTATTAATTTATCTCGCGCTGATAAGCCTTATCTCTGTTATCCTGACGGTCAGCGACAAGCGCCGCGCGCGCAAGCATAAATACAGGATCCGTGAGAGTGTGCTGCTGCTCTTTTCGGCACTCGGCGGAAGTCTTGCGATGTTCATTACAATGCTGCTTATCCGCCACAAGACAAATCACATGAAGTTCATGCTTGGTATTCCGCTGATTATCGTAATTCAGCTTGCCGCGTTTTTCGTAATATGGGGGTTTATCCATGGCTGAGCCGCTTCGATTTACCGTTCCCGAAGAATGCGGCGGCATGGTCGCGAAGTGGTTCCTGAAGAGCCGCTGCGGACTTTCTACAAGAATGATAACACGCCTTAAGCGAGAAAAAGACGGAATCCTGATGGACGGCAAAATTTTACGCACGATAGATCGCGTTACAGCCGGCGCAGAGATAATAATCAACCTTCCCGATGAAAGCAGTTCATTTATTGAACCGATAGAAGGCAGCTTTGATATCCGTTATGAGGACGAGCACATTTTAGTTGTAAACAAGCCGCCGTTCATGCCTGTACACCCGGTTAAGCAGCATCAGACAAACACACTCGCGAATCTTGTAACCGCATATGCGCAAAAAAACGGCGCGGAATTCGTTTTCCGCGCGCATAACCGCCTTGACCGTAACACCTCGGGACTTGTGCTGATAGCCAAGGATAAATATTCTGTTTTTCAGCTGCACCAAGCGGTGCGTAAGGTTTACTTCGCGCTTGTCCACGGCAGGCTTGAGGGAAGAGGCACCATAAACAAGCCTATAGGTCTGCATGACGACTCAAAAATTGTCCGCCATGTAGTTGAGAACGGCAGCCCTGCGATTACACACTACAAGTCTGTTTTCAGCGGTGACGACTA
>CAMHHL010000139.1 GCA_946184925.1 uncultured Clostridia bacterium
AGACAAAGTACTACGCTCTTGTTGAACAGGACACGGTAAAAATGGACGTGATGTTCTACTATACCGACGATTATACAAAAGACAGCTTCTACAGCGCAGACGACGATACCGTTATGCCGATAATCCGATCCGCCGTAGACAACGCGGATAATCCGGATGTTCCCGATAATCAAAAGGTGCATCTCACCGGCGAAAGAGTCGGCAAAACAACGTCCTTTACAAACCCCAATGGCTTTGTGAACCACAGCAGGATAGCATGGCACAGAAACGACGGCTACACGCTGGATCTGGTCAAGATCGACAACCGCGTATACAAGTACGAATTTGTTGAATGGTGGGAAATCGATCCTACAAAAATCGATAAGGAAACCGGCAAGCCGGAGCTTATCCGACACAACAACTGGAACAGCGAGGAATGGGATCCCACAAACCTCGACCGTCAGCTCGCCAGAAACAGAGATCAATATCTGATAGCCGTTTACGCGCGCCGCGAGGTCACCTCTATCCCCTACTCCATTGAATATCTGTTTACCCCGCGCACAGGAGGAGAAAAAAAGTCCTTTACGGTAAAAGGGACCTTGACGGAACAGCAGCTCAAAGAGGGCACCGAAGCATCCGCTATCAACAACGAGGGCTGCTACGAGCTGACAAACGACTTCATTATGGGAAACGCGCCGTTTGAGAGCAATCACGGCAAGCTGACAACCTGGACCGACAGAGATAACCGCATAGTAAAGGATTCCGTAAAAGGCGTTCAAAAGGAAGGTACGGTTGACAGAATAATAACCACCGTTACCGCGCTTGAGGAGGATCAGCCGGTAACCGCTTTTTACCGTCTGACGCCCGACGACGTGTTTACCCCAATCAATACATTCATCGGTGCAAACCGCAAAACCGACACTAAGCTGCAGGTTCTTGACGCGCGCGATAAGACGTATAACGGAAAGAGCTTCAGCTACTGGGAGATCCGCAAGTCTGATAAAGACGATTCACCGGTAATTGCACGATGCTATGAGCCCTGGTTCACCTATGTGATTTGGGAAAACTACTTCATTACGCCGGTGTATGAAACCGATGAGAACAGCGAGCCCGCGGTTCCGGACAGCGACAGCTTTATTCTGACCGCTCTTGATAATTCGCGCAATCAGTGGACAGACAGCGACGGCAATATGCTTGAAAACGCGTATTCCGACTATCTGTACTGCGACTTTGAGATCGCCTTTACCGACGGTGATGCTGCTATCTATAACAATCCCGACTATAAGGCGGGGCTTGTGTTCGAGATCTGCGGCAAATCCGACGGAAGCTTCGATCCCGAAACAACATACGATACAAACACCGATAACCTAAAGACTGCAATTAAGGATATTTTAAAAAGCAGTGAAACAGGCGGCAACGGAAAGTTTAATAACGGCACCGATGAAGCCCCCAAGAACCGCAGCATTCAGGTCAATCCGATCGAAACATCGAGCTTAACCAACCGCAGCCGCATTGAATACGCAAAGCCGTACCGCAATGTTTATAAAACGACCGCGAGCGGCAAAAAGTCTTACACTAACGGAGCATATATCTACAAGGTAAGCGCCTACCTTATCAAAGGCGATACCGTTATCCTGAGCAATTCCGTCAACGTCTGTCTGTATGACGTTGCAACAAAAGATTTTGCTTCAACGGATATGTGTGTTTATACTCCTTAACGTCCCGAAAAGGAGGGCGAGTTAATGAAAAAAGAATACTTCTCGCCTGAATTGGAGCTGATTCATTTGATTTTTTATAACGAAATGCTGACAGGCAGCGTTGAAAACGACAGAAGCTATATCGGCGGCAACGACGATAACGGCGAAGAAGTGGAATACGGCTGATGAAAGGATGAGATCATTGAAAAAACTGGCTGCATGCTTGATCGCATTGTTTATGATGTGCTCCTGCCTAACAGTGCAGGCTGCCGGCAACTACATGGAGCTTGACGGTCTTGCCTTTACAATCGAAAACGGAGAAGCGGTGATCCACGCTTATAACGGCGACAGCAGCGCGGTGGTCATTCCCGAAAAGCTGCTGGGCGCGCCGGTTACAACAATAGACAGCAACGCGTTCAGCGGTCAAAGCGGGTTAAAATCTATCCGCTTTGACAAAGCCTCTCAATTGCGAACCATAGGCAGCGGCGCATTCTTAGGCTGCACCGGGCTGCAGGAGCTTACTATCCCCGACAGCGTAACCGGGGTGGGATTCGGAGCCTTTCAGGGCTGCGCCAAGCTTAGGGTATTATCCATCGGCAACGGACTGACTGAGATCTCCTCCCAAGCCTTTTACGGCTGCGGCGAGCTTACGGATGTTGTGATCCCCGACAGCGTTGAAAACATAGGCGCTTATGCCTTTGGAGGCTGCGGCAAGCTGAAATATGTTCTTATGCCGAACGGCACGACGCAAATTCAGGCTTCCGCATTTAAAGGCTCGTCGCAGGTAACTGTCAAATGTTATAGCGATTCTTACGCGCAGGCATTTGCGGAGGAACAGTCGCTTCCCTATGTATTGCTCGACAAACCGGTTTTGGGCGATGTCGACATCAACGGCTTGATAAACATAAGCGATGTAACAGCTATTCAGCTTTATCTTGCCGAATCTGAGCCGCTGAACGATGTTCAGCTGATCGCGGCCGACGTAAATCAGGACGGGATCATAGACATTGCCGACGCTACTCACCTGCAATTATTTTTAGCGGAATATTTAGTATTATCAAAGACATCATAAAAACACGGGGCAGATACGTCAAAGTATCTGTCCCGCTTTGATTTATGCTTTTATTTTTTTCTGTATCTTATCGTATGGTCGCGTATGTCATCGCTATCGGAAAATACCAGCGTATCGTCATAGTTGCTATGCCTTTTTTTATCCGAGTGAGATTTGTCGCTTTTCGGAAAGGTCATCATAAAATCATCGTCGGCATGCGCCATGTGACGCATTTTATTATTGTCCGAATGAGATTTTCCGCTTTTCGGAGCGGAAACCATAACATCATCATCGGAGTGCGCCATGTGGCGCATTTTGTTTTTATCCGAATGAGATTTGCTGCTCTGCGGAGCGGTCATCATAAAGTCGTCGTCGGCGTGCGCGATGTGGCGCATTTTTTCTTTATCGTAATGCGATCTGTCGGTTTGCGGAGCGGTCACCATGATATCGGCGTCACCCTGCTCCTTGTTGATGTATTGCTCCTCGGCGGATATTCCGGTCGCGGACGGTATCATAAAGCCGACCGCCGTGCCGACAAAGCCCATGCAATATGCAATACGGCTGAGTAATTTGAGCCCTAAGCCATGCTCTATGTTAACACGGAATTTCAGCATCAAAACGCATTCCATCAGCAGGCATGAAACAAACAGCACTATTACAACGGACATTAAACAAACGCTGATTTTCCGATTATTCCTTTTTTTCTTTTTAATTCTGATTGCCAGGTAATAAAACAGCAAAATCAATGTGCCGAGCTGTGCAAAAACATATATAGCACAGTTTAAAACTGACGGCGTATTTTTCAAATTAAGGCTGCCGAAAATTGCGGGAACGTTGATAAGCTTCATCAAAAAGAGCTCCAACAACCCGGCGATCAGCAGCACCATACGCAGGACTCTGAACACGCGCCGGTGAATAAGAGCCATATACGACGCGAGGGTAATGAACAGGAAAACAATGATTCCCATGATTCTACCGCTGCGCTGAGTGTCGGTGAGTGTCAAAATATATACTTCATACAATACAAAGAGCGTAAACGACAGCGCGGTTATCACTCTTATGATTATTTTTTT
>CAMHHL010000140.1 GCA_946184925.1 uncultured Clostridia bacterium
TACGCAGATTTCGTAGTAGTGGTACTACGTTTTTTGCGTTCATCAACTACGAAATTTGCGCTCAAGAACTACGAATTTTGCGTTGATATGAAAAATAAGACGCGGTAAAGGCGGAAATGTTAATCAGTGGCTGCTTAAAATGTACCCTTCCACTTATACCCGGAAAAAAAGAAGAAATTGCCCTGTTTTGGGCAATTTCTCCGAAAATTTTTTGATGCGGCTCAGTCCTCGTTGTTAATCAGCGTCATCGGGTCAACATACTGACCGTTAACCTTGACAGCGACGTGGATATGGCTCTCGTCGAGCTTTTCGCAGGGAACCGCGTCAGCCGTTCCGATTACCTCGCCTGCCTTGACCTCGCTGCCCTTTGAGGGCATGGAGTCCTTTTCGAGTCCGCTGTAGTAGGCGGTGTAGGTTGCGGCTTTGATGACGGCGGTCTGACCGAGCAGGTCATCGCGATAGACCTTCACAACCTCGCCGTTACCCATGGAGTAGACCTTATCGCCCTTTTTGCAGGCGAAGTCAACGCCGGTGTGGGCGTTCCACTGATTGAGGGTTTTGTTATAGACTGTCTCCTCGCTGTATTCGCGGAGCACCTTTGCGGTGTCGAGCGGGAACGAAAGGCTCTCTTCAACGCTGAGCATTGTCTCGAGCGCTGTTTTTGTTTCTTCGGGCGCTGTCTCGACGAATTCTGTCTCCGGCTCTGTAGGCGGTTCGGTTTCAGGCTCGGTGGGCGGCTCGGTCTCGGTTTCGGTCGGCGGCTCGGTCTCGGGTTCTGTCTCGGTTACTCCGGTCACGACGTTGTTGACAGCCACCGGCGTCGTCAGCTCGTCGGATACAGAGCTGAGATTAGAGTATGTCGAGTAAGCCGCCATTCCCACCGCAACCATGCAGATTGAAAGCGCTGTGTAGAAGCCGATTCGCTCCTTTTTGCTTCGTTTGCGTTTGTCCTTGTATTTGTTCATGGTATCACCTCTGCCGATAGTATGGGCGGAAGTTCGAGGTTTATTCAAAAGAGTTATATGTAGTTGTAAGTTATAAGTTGTAAGTTGTAAGTTGTTGTCGGGCAGACAGATTGCAAGCTACTAACGTTTCGTTCCCGACAGAATTATTATGCTGCTTGCGCAGCAAGCATAAAAACTCTGTCGGGCACCAAACGTAAGTATCGCGCAATCTGTCTGCACGACCTTTAATTACGAATTACGCATTACGAATTACGCATTAACAAAAACTTACCGCTTACAACTTACAACTTAACAGACGTTTGATAGGACAGCAACACACAGCCCAAACCAAACATCAAATAGGAGCACTCAAGCCAAAAGGGTAGAAAATAAATCTTTACAAATGCACTTTCATATGGTAAAATGTTTTAGTACTTTAATGTGTGATAACCGGGAGGAAGAACAATGAATTCAAAGCTGAAAAATGACCAGACAGATTTTCTGTTTGACGCGATACTCACACTCAAAACAAAGGACGATTGCTATCGTTTTTTTGAGGATTTGTGCACCCAGCCGGAGCTGAAATCGCTCTCGCAGAGGATTGTCGTCGCGAAGCTTCTCACCGAGAAGGTCGTCTACAGCGAGATTGTCAAGCAGACAGGCGCCTCAACCGCCACAATCAGCCGCGTGAAGCGCTCGCTCAACGAGGACACCGACGGCTATATGCTCGCCTTTGCCAATATGGGGATTAAGGTGGAGAAATGAGCTCCTACGGAGTATTTGCGGACTTCTATGACGAGCTCACAATGAATGTAAACTATCGTGAACGGGCGGAGTATGTGCTGAGCATACTGCGCTCGCTCGGTCATGAGCCCGGGCTATGCCTTGACCTTGCGTGCGGAACCGGGGAGCTGACGGTTGAGCTCAAAAGTCTCGGCGTTGACGTTTACGGCGTTGACGGCTCTGAGGAGATGCTCTCCGTCGCGCTGGAGAAATCGGCGGAGCGGGGGCTTGACATTCTCTTTTTGTGCCAGAAGATGCAGAGCCTCGACCTCTACGGCACGATTGACACCTGCGTGTGCACTCTCGACAGTATCAATCACCTGACGGAGATTGCCGACGTTCAGGCGGCGTTCGACAGGGTGTCGCTGTTCATGAATCCGGGAGGGTACTTTATTTTTGACGTCAACACACCGTATAAGCACCGCGAGGTTCTCGCTGACAACACCTTTGTGTATGACACCGACGAGGTGTTCTGCGTGTGGCAGAACAGCACCGACAGCACCGGGCTGACGGATATTGACCTGAGCTTCTTCGTTCCCGACGGAGAGCTGTATGAGAGATTTGACGAGAGCTTTTCGGAGCGCGCGTATACGCGTGAAGAGCTGACTGAAATGTTGAGAAAAGCAGGCTTTGAGCTTGTCGCCGTCTACGGCGATATGACGCTCGAGCCGCCGCGTGAGGACGAACAGCGCGCGGTTTATGTTGTAAGAAAAAGGACTTGAATATGGATAAGTTAATCAGATGTATAACCTCGGACGGCGCGGTGATGGCGGCTGCCGTTGACGCGTCCGACATTGTTTTTACAGCCCAAAGGCTTCACAAAACCTCGCCCGTCGCAACTGCCGCGCTGGGCAGGCTTTTGTGTGCGGGCTCGCTCATGGGCGCAAACCTAAAGCAGAAGAAGGCGCGCCTGAACATCAGCGTCAAGGGCGACGGACCGCTCGGTACGGTGCTTGTTGTGGGCGATTCGGACGGCAACGTGCGCGGATATGTAACAAACCCCGACTGCGAGACTACGTACTACGATAACGGCAAGATTAACGTCGCCGCCGGAGTGGGTAAGTACGGAATCCTCGGCGTAATCCGCGATTACGGACAGGGCGAGCCGTACATCGGTCAGGTTCCGCTCGTCAGCGGCGAGATTGCCGAGGACATCACGAGCTACTACGCAACCTCGGAGCAGATTCCGACGGTCTGCGCTCTCGGTGTGCTTGTCGATAAGGAGGACGAGAGGGTTCTGCTCGCCGGAGGGCTGCTGATTCAGCTGCTGCCGGGCGCAGGCGAGGACGCGATTGAAAAGCTCGAGAAGAATGTCGCCGACCTTGAGCCCGTCACCACAATGTTCGCCAAGGGCTATTCGATTCTTGATATTTGCAAAACCGCGCTCAGGGGCTTTGACGTCGAGGTGCTCGACGAAACGCCCGTTAATTATGTATGCTCCTGCTCGCGCGAGAAGATAAAGAGCTACTTCATGGGGCTTCCCGAGACAGAGCTCAGGGAATGCTTCGACGAAAACGGCAGAACCGAGGTCAAGTGCCGGTTCTGCAACAAAAAGTATGAGTTGGGAATTGAGGAGTTTCTTAATTAATTAGCAATGAGCAATTAGCAATGAGCAGTTGAGAGTTGAGAGTGGAGAGTTGAAAGTTGAAAGTTGTGGTCGTGCAGACAGATTGCGCGATACTGACGTTTAGTTCCCGACCGAATTTTTATGCTTGCTGCGCAAGCAGCATTTTAAATCCGGTCGGCTATACGACGTTGTTTTTCTATACGACCTATCTACTCGACCGAAACTCTCAACTCTCAACTTTCAACTTTCAACTTAACAGACGTTTGATAGGAAGCTAGACACACAGCCCAAACCAAACGCATGATAGGAGAAGTCGCGTAACAGGGTAGAGATAGAAAAAATTTGAAAAAAGGGCTTGACTTTTTTTCGTGAATGTAGTATCATATACTAGTCGCAACAAGAGCGGCAATGTGGGAGCTTAGCTCAGCTGGGAGAGCATCTGCCTTACAAGCAGAGGGTCACAGGTTCGA
>CAMHHL010000141.1 GCA_946184925.1 uncultured Clostridia bacterium
ACAACCATTCTCAACGACTGTACTGTTATTGAACACACCTTCTCTCACCAGACGGCGCAGTATTACGGCTCAATTATCTCAACGGTCATCATCGCAGTTTCTCTGTTTGTTTTTGATTGGCGGCTGGCACTCGCTTCTGTTTGGGTGCTGCCTGTTTCGCTGCTTGCGGTTCGACTTTCAAAAACGGCTCAGAACCGTTTTAACAAGCGCAAAAACGATACACGCGTTCAAATGGAGGACGGCTTGCAGGAGGCAATCGAAGCCCTGCGCGACCTTAAGAGCAATAACGCCGAGCAGGAGTACATTGACGGCTTAGACGGAATCATCAAGGATTATGAAAAGAAGTCAATAGCCGCTGAATTAGGCGTTGCGGCGTTTGTAGTACCCGCGCAAATGTTTCTGAAAATCGGTATCGCCACCACAGCTCTAGTCGGCAGTACTCTTCTTCTGAGCGGACAGCTTACCGTAATGACTTTCTTTATGTTTCTGCTGGTTGTGTCGCGTTTGTACGAGCCGATGAGCGGCACGCTGATAAACCTCGGCGCGCTCAACGCCGCTCAGGTAAATATTGACCGCACAAACGCAATGAATAACAGTCAAAAGCAGGAGGGCAAGCAAGATTTTGCTCCCGAAAATTATGACATTCAATTTGAGCACGTCGGTTTTGAGTACAACGATGACGAGAGCATTCTTGACGAAGTAACCTTTACCGCCAAGCAGGGCGAGGTCACCGCATTAATCGGACCCTCGGGCGGAGGAAAGACAACTGTGTCACGATTGGCGGCGCGATTTTGGGATGCTACAAAAGGAAAGGTTACCTTCGGCGGCGAGGATATTTCCGAAGTCGATCCCGAAGCGCTCTTGAAGTATTATTCCATTGTTTTTCAGGACGTTACACTTTTTAACAACACTATTATGGAGAATATCCGAATCGGTAAAAATGGCGCTTCCGATGAGGAAGTAATAAATGCGGCAAAGCTCGCTAACTGTGAAGAGTTTATAAACCGTATGCCCGACGGCTACAATACCGTAATCGGCGAAAACGGAGAAAAGCTCAGCGGCGGCGAACGACAGCGCATTTCAATCGCCAGAGCATTCTTAAAGGACGCGCCCGTTATTTTGCTCGACGAAGCGACAGCGTCACTCGACGCGGAAAACGAGACTCTGATCCAGCAGTCCATTTCACGTCTTATTAAAAACAAAACCGTTATGATTATCGCTCACCGTATGCGCACTGTCGCCGGTGCGGACAAAATAGTTGTAATCAAGGACGGCAGAGCGGACGAACAGGGTGCGCCCGAAGAGCTTGAAAAGCAGAACGGCATATACGCGAAAATGTTGGCTTTACAAAAGTAAAATGAAGTGCAGCGAAACATAATTCGCTGCACTAGTTTTTTATCAAAACATTCAGAGATATTGATTTTATTATCAAAATATGTTATACTGATTTTATTGGTTAGCAACGGCTAACCAATGGCGTTAATAAGCTGCTAAAGGAGTTTTGCTATGTTGTTAATATTTTCAATTTTGGGATTGTGCGGAGGGCTGCTCTGCTGTGCGGGAGATATCCTGTTTGATCTCAAGGGTGCGGGCAACGAGAAGCTCGGCACATCCAAGAACATCGACAGTAATTGGATGAAGATGTCGGAGTGGCGCTTTGGCGCGTCCATTCTCTGCGCCTTTTTCGGCGACATAGGAATTGGCTTCGGCTTTTATTCTATCGCGTCACAGATCAGCGGCAGTCATCCGACGCTCGCTTTCGTCATGAGCATCCTTGCTTTTATTGGTTGTTTCGGCGGCTTTTTTGTTCATTCGATGGTTTGTATTCAGGCGGTCATCTACAAGCGAATTATGGGTATGAGTGAAAAGAATTTCGAGATTGCCGATAACGCCCTAGAGGGTTTGTATAAAGCGATCACCGTTCCGTTTTTCCTGAGCTATCTCATTTTGATGGCGGCGGATATTTGCCTTATTGTCGCAATCCTCATCGGCGCGCTGGATGTCCCGAAATGGATGGCGGCGCTCAACTCCATCGTGTTCCTGATTATCGGCGTAACGCTGCGGAAAATCAATCCCAAAGCCTTTCAGGATTTGCCTGGGATTATCATGCCGAGCCTCGGACTTGCCATGGTGGGGTTGATCGGGATCGTTGCATTAATCTGATAATTTGTGAAAGAGCTTTTTGCCGAAGGTGGTTCCTCTGGAGGGTAACAAATGATAATTATGATCCAACTGGTTTTGTTCTGTCTGCTGTTCACGCTGTTAGTGCGTCTGTCCGCTATCGGCGGCGGTATCAACGCCTTGTATTTTTACCCGAAGGCAGTGCAGGAAAGGGCGTTTTCCTTAGGACTTACCGATGAAAAGACCGTAAAAAGGAAACGGATCGTTTTTATGATTCCGTTCCTGTTGATAATGCTGACAGCCCTTTTGCTGATGATCGGATTGTGGAACGGTGTAAATGACTTTTGGACGGCGTACCTTCAAGCGCTTCTGTTTTTAGAGGTGATGAACTGGTACGACGGCATTGTGATTGACAAACTGTGGGTAGGTCACAGCAGGCTGTGGCTCATAGAGGAGTGCGCGGACATCCCCTATGTACAGCCATGGAAACAGGTCTTGAAAAAGAGGGGTATCCTGACGGCGGTTTGGATTGTCCTATCCTTTGCCGTGGCGGGATTGGTCGTTTTGATTTTTTGATAAACAGCACAAAAACAAGGTGGCTATATACTCGATATGGTGCTGGTAACATTCGCTATATAGTTCCTCAGCGGCCGCCTCGTCTTAGGAGCGCCCGGTCGGCGGCATCAGTTCGATCTGCGCTCTCGCTGAAAATAGTCCGCAGGACTGTTTTCGTCTGCGATGTGCGTTGACGCTTACATCTTGACACGCTCGCCTTCAACTCCTGTTACCCGCACTTTGCTTGTAAAGTATAAGGGACTGTCGCAAAACGAGAAGTTTTGCGGCAGCCTTAGCTTTCGAGAACAAATAGTATTTATACGCTGTTTATACTCAGCATAGAATCGCATCAAATCAGAGGGCGTTGAAAAACGCTCTCTTTTTGCTTTCTATGTTGAAAACTTTTAGTTTTATGCAGCCTCCTGATTGAATAATTCAATGCCTAAACGTTTGTAAATCGTTCGGTTATGCAGTTTATTGATGTTGAATGCGAAAGCGAGCAAGAAAAATTGTGTTTCAGTCTTAGTTTTTCCGCGTGTTAAGAAGCGTCTGAAATCTCTGTCTTGCTTCAATACGCCGAAGGCTCCTTCCACTTGTATGGAGCGATTCTGTCGAAGAATGTTTCCTTCATCAGCAGTAATGCGTTCGGTAGCTTTGGCTTTCTGTCGCGCCATTGTTTTGGAGAAAGAAATCTTTCTGTTTTCGTACCGTATACAAGTGAAGAAAACTTGACTTATCCGATTTATATGGTATTGTGTTGTGCTTGTAAGGAGCGTGAGCACATGAGCATACTTGAGGAAATATACTACGGAAATATCAGACCGACAGACGAGCCACAGAGCGATGATGTGAAGAAAGCATTATCCGAAGTTGTGAAAATGGAAGAAGCATTAGGTGAGAGCCTTATTGATAAGGGGCAGAAAGAAAAAATATCAGAGCTTTCGGAGAGATACAGTAAGCTGATCACGCTGACCGAGCGTGATGGATTTCTGCAAGGCTTCCGTCTCGGAGCGAAGCTGATGGCTGAACTCATGGCAGAAAAGAACTGAATAATACAATGAACAGCAGATCGGG
>CAMHHL010000142.1 GCA_946184925.1 uncultured Clostridia bacterium
TACTTTTTGGAGGATATTTCGTAATGAGCATGACAACTATGGAATTCAGTATACCGACAGATATTTATGAACAGGCAAAGGACATCTGCGCGAGCTGCGGATTGACCTTGGAAGAAGCGTGCGTAAAATTTCTTGAAGCCACTGTTGCCTGCAGAGATTTGCCGTTTCCATATACACAACAGGATATCGAAGAAGCTAAGAGCTTAGGAGTTAAAATGATATGATTTTTGTAACAGGCGATTGCCACAGTGAGTTCCAAAAACTTTCAACCGCTGCTTTTCCTGAGCAGCGCGAGATGACGAAAGACGATATCGTTATCATTTGCGGTGATTTCGGGGCGCTTTGGAACGCTGACGGTATCAGCAATTCGGAAGCGTACTGGCTAAACTGGCTTGATGAAAAGCCATTTACGACCGTCTTTGTCGACGGCAATCACGAGAATTTCGACAGGCTCAACAGCGAGTTTGAGGTCGTCGATTTCCACGGCGGCAAGGCGCACAAGCTCAACGACAGCGTTTACCACCTCATGCGCGGAGAAATCTTTGATTTTGAAGGAAAGAAATTCCTTGCCTTTGGCGGAGCGAGGTCACACGATATCGACGACGGTATTCTCTCTTGGGAGGATTTTGACACGCAGGAGGAATTCAAAGAAATCGTCCGCAAGTGGAAAAAGCAGCGCAAGGTTTTCCGAATCAACCATATCTCTTGGTGGGCTGAGGAGCTACCTTCTGATGAGGAAATCCAAAACGCGGAAAACAACCTTGCGAAGGTTGATTATCAGGTGGATTATGTCATCTCACACTGTGCGCCGCAGTCGATCGTTTCATGGCTCATGGGCGGATATACACAGCCTGATAAGCTGACCATGTATTTCGAGGATTTGGCTCAGCGGCTGAAATTCAAAAACTGGTTCTTTGGTCACTACCACGATGACAGGAAAATCATGGGCAAGTTCATTTTGCTCTACGACCAGATCGTGAGGATAAAATAACGTGAACCGCTATAGCGAACAACGTAAAACAGCAGCCTCCGCTATTATGGCAGGGGCTGCTGTTTATGATTGGCTGTTTATGATCTCTTCAAAAGTCCGCGGCGTGTAGTTCATCACGGGCATCATCACGCCGACGTTGAACATACGGCACGGCGCGTTAAGGCGCTGTTCGGATAACCTGCGGAATTCCTCCGTCAGTATCCATTCGTCGGAATTGTGGACGTGTCCGTAGAAGTGAACCGCGCCCTCAAAATGGTTATTGAAGCTGATAATCGGGTAATGCGAAAGCACAAGCAGTTCGTGTCTTCCGTTATGCGGAACTTTCATCTCCAGATAGTCCTGTATGCTCTCAAAGCAATTGCGGAAGGCATCATTTTTTAAGAGCTTTTTGTCGTGATTGCCGATGATCAAATGCTTTTTACCGCGAAGCTGTTTCAGTATTTCAACCGTCTGCTCGGGCTTGAGCCAGCTCACGTCGCCGAGGATATAACACTCGTCATCATCATTCAGTGCGCGGTTCCAATTCTCGATCAACGCGCAGTCATGCGCTTTGATATCCGCAAACGGCCGTTTGTCGTGTTTGAGCACATTCGCGTGCCCGAAATGCGTGTCGGCTATAAAGAATGATCTTTTCATGGGCGATTGTTTCCTCTCAAATTATGTTGCATTCAGCGAGCGCAACGCACATCAGCACTATTTCAATCTCTTTGATTTTGTGCCCATCAAAAAACAAAGCGCGGGTATTCTCAAGCATATCTCCGAGCAGAGCAGCGTTGCGGCAAAGGCGCAGATAACCGGCACAAGGAACAGCAGAACCGTATTGCCGCTGAAAATATCCGCAAACCAATATTGGAACAGAACGATCCACAAAAAATGCAGACTGAAATACGGAAAAGATCTTTGCGACATGTATTCCGAAACTGAATTTTTATCATCAAGCCTATTCTTTCCGATTCCGATCAGAGCCAATATCATAAACCATTCGGCAAAGGATTTTGCAATCAGGTTGATTGCTTCATAATCCTTTCCCGACCAGATAAACATATACACGTTGGCAGCACTTGCCGCAAGACCGATTGCAAGAGAAATACACCTGTACTTTTCGGCTTTTTCGATTACCTTATCATACGACAAAACATAGTAACCGATCAAAAAAACATAGAGATACTCGGCAAAGCTCTTTCCTCCGACCGACAGCACGCCATACAAAAGCGGGAGCGGTATCACCATCAAACAGATTGCCCAAAACGGGAGTTTTTCCGCCTTTCCCCGGTTTTTGATCATCTTATTTGATAATGCAATGATCCCTACAGACGCCAATGATATGATGAACAGGAAATACAGGAACCAAAACTGCCCGACCGAAAAGCCGCCGTCAAAGCCCGACAAGTCCGTCCATTTTGTAAAGAATACGATATAATGCGCGAAAAATCCGCCTTCGTATGCGCAATTGTTCACATCGCCCATGTAAGACAGTATCGGGCAGAGAACCAGCGTCCCAAACACGAACGGCACGAGCAGGCGTTTTATCCTTTCAATAATGTATTGTCCGTATGTACGTTTCATTAACGCATACCGTGTACTCATACCCGCCAAAAGGAAAAGAAGCGGCATGAAAAACGGACTGAAAAATACAATAAAACTGCTGATTGCCCGTTTCGGCGCGAAGCAAATATAATTCAGCTCGCCCCAAATATTAAAGGCTTGCGCCGCGTGATACGGAATAAGTAAAAGAACATCCATCCACCTTAAATTGTCAATAAACTGTTTTCTCATATCAACCGTTCCTTACGATAAAAAACGATAAAATGATTTGTACCGCTCAACGCTTGATTTTATGGCAAGCTCAGATTCCGCGTATTCGAGCAGTCCGGCGGCATCGACCCATTTATATTCGGTCGTTTCGCCTTCCTGAAGAACAATCGCGTCCTTATCGCAGTCGACCCTCGCGAGATAGGAATAGATCAGGCTGGGGCTGCGTGTGCTGAAGGTGATTTTGACAAGCTCAAAGCTCTCGCACAAAATACCCGTTTCTTCAAACAGCTCTCGTTTGGCGCACTCCTCGGGGCCTTCGCCGAGCTGAGCGGAACCGCCGGCGCTCGCCTCCCAATAGCCCGGATAAATGTCCTTGCCGGGGTGCCGTTTTGTCAATAGATAAGTGCCGTCGCGGTGCTGCACCAAAATATCACTCACCAGATGGTAACGCCCGTCGGGGATATCCATGTAATTGCCGTGGCGCCGTTCCCAGACCTCTCCCGTTCGCTTGCCGTCTTTGTCGTATAAATCCCATAATTCCATAACCATCGCCCCTCACCTCTTTATTACAATTTGTACTGCATAAAGTTCTCGTTCTTTTCAAAGCCATAATCAGAATATAAAAGAACCCCCATATTGGAAGCGGTAATTTGAACAGTACCGCAGCCTTGCGTTTTTGCTTCATCAATCACCTTGGAAAGCAACGTTTTTGCGATACCTTTTCTTCGATAGCTCGGATCGGTAAACATACTTGACAGCAATCCGATTTTCCCGCTTGGGCAGCCGAAATAAGGCGGCTTTTCTACGATAGACATTCCGCTTGTGCCAATGATTCTGTCGTTATCCAAAGCAAGCCACGATACGAACGTTCCGTCTGACAAATGACGCAAATAATAATCTCTCAGAGCAGGCTCGAGGTCGATATCCTCTTTTGCGCCTTCCTCACACAACTGATTGATACGCATTTTTATAAACACATCAAGGTCATTTTCGTTT
>CAMHHL010000143.1 GCA_946184925.1 uncultured Clostridia bacterium
CTATAACGGAATGCTGAAATGCCAGGTATATATGTATTTCAAATAATATCCTAAAAAATTGTTGCAGAATATTGTAATTGCGCTTATTTTGTATTATAATAATCCATGTAAAAGTAATTTCCCCTGAGGAGGTACAATAATATGAGTAAAAAGAAAATTGCAGTACTCACCAGCGGAGGAGACGCTCCCGGTATGAATGCTGCCGTCAGAGCGGTTGTTCGTTCGGGCATTGCAAAGGGAATGGATGTTTACGGCGTCTATCGTGGATATAACGGATTGCTAAACGGTGATGTTGAACAGATGAATCTTCGTTCGGTTTCCGATATTATCGGAAACGGCGGTACAATGCTTTATACCGCTCGAAGCGAAGAGTTTAAAACTCTTGAAGGTCAGAAAAAAGCAGCAAAGCATTGTCAGGAGCTTGGAATCAGCGGCGTCGTTGTAATCGGCGGCGACGGTTCGTTTGCCGGCGCACGCGCCCTCACAAATGCCGGAGTTAACTGCATCGGCGTTCCGGGCACAATTGACAATGACATCGCGTGCTCCGAATACACAATCGGTTTTGACACGGCGATGAATACTGCGATTCAAATGATTGATAAAATCCGCGATACGGCTCAGTCTCACGACCGTTGCTCGGTTGTTGAGGTTATGGGCAGACGTTGCGGTGATATCGCGCTTCAGGTTGGAATCGCCTGCGGAGCAACAGCTATTCTCGTTCCCGAGGAAGAGTACGATATCGAGAAAGACGTAATCTCCCGTATTATTGACACACAGAAAACCGGCAAAAAACACTTTATTATTATTGTTGCCGAGGGTGTCGGCGGAGTTAACGACCTTTCAAAATATATCGAGAGACGTCTCGGAATCGAAACAAGAGCCACAATTCTCGGACATGTTCAGCGCGGAGGTTCTCCGACCTTGAGAGACCGTGTGGTTGCTTCTCAGATGGGAGCAAAGGCTGTTGAGCTTCTTGCCGAGGGCAAGGGCAACAGAGTTGTCGCTATGCAAGGCAGCAAGATTGTCGATTTTGATATCACAGAAGCTCTTGAGATGCCCCGTGTGTTTGACACAGAGCTCTACAAGATTGCAAAAACAATTTCCATTTGATTTAAGCATATCATCAGGGCGCAGTTTTATATTGTGCCCTGTTTTTGCAGAAAGGCAGTCAGTGTATGACCGACAAAAAAGAGATTATGTACTTCGGACTTATGTTTGAAAAATTTGATATTCTTGATTTCGGCGATGATTTTCTCGCCGGAGTCAGGGCTAATTTTTTCAACAGCGGACGTGAAACTCAGGATAACCGTTCTGTCCAATATATCAACGATGATGAATTTCAGTTTGTATACAGAATCGAGGATGGCTCTCCGCTTAGCTGGAAAGTCAACAAAAACGGCGAGATACATCAAGAAGCCGAGGTGTTCAAGCCCGGCGTATACAGGGTAAATACCTTCAATTCCTCCGGGCGAGTATTTAAACGTATGTATTTTGACAATCATCATGTCTGGCTGCGTTGTGAATACTTTGATAAGGATTACAGAAATCCTGCATACGTTCTCTATCCGTCTGTAGTTGAGGAGCAGGACGTTATTATCAAAATCCACAACACTCCATATTCAAAGGTTCAGTCATATCTTTATCCTAAGTCGGAAATGCCTGAAAACGGCGATTATTCCGTTCTCGCTTTTACCGCGGATGACTTTTTGTATTTCAATACTGTTCCCAATAACAAATTCATCTCAAAAACAATAATAAAGGATGATGCAATCAATAATCTTGGGGGATTTAATTTTGACGGAGTAGATTTTAACCTTCATCGTAACCTCAACAGCACTTTCGACATAACTTCTGCCGAATATCTGACAGAGGATAACGGCAATCCTTTTCATAAGCTTACGAATGAAGTGTTCACGCCTGATACAAGCGGTATGAATGCCGATGACCATGATGACGACACTATTCTTACAGACAACGGAGAGGAAAAGCCGGATTACGTATTTGAAAGTTCAGGAGATAGCTACCGTTACTATGGCGAGCTTGACGCCGATAAAAGACGTTCCGGCTATGGTCGTACTGTTTCTCCGCTGGGCTTTACCGCTTATGAGGGTATGTATGACAGTGACAAGCGCGACGGCTTCGGAACCTTCTATTATAAAGACGGAAAGATCAATTACGTCGGCAACTGGAGAGCAAATCTTCGTCAGGGTTTCGGTGTTGGTTTCAGACGTTCTGACGGCTCGTCCCATATCGGATGTTGGAATAACAATACTCCAAACGGTATAGGCGCAAGGTTTGACAGCGAGGGCAACTTTATATTTCTCGGAACCTATGAAAACGGAAAAAAACAAGGCAAGGGTATTACTCTTGATGAAGATGGTTCTTTCATCATTTCCGAGTTCAGGGACGACGAGGTCATCGCTTCATATAAGCTTGATGATTTACTTGCAAATTCAAATGATGAATAAAAAGCACAATATTACCAATACTATTACCGTTCCTAAGTGAACGGTAATTTTTTTGGCAGAAGAACTGCCGATTTACGTAAAAAACTGAAAGGAAGATTAATTATGAAGAAGGTACTGGCAATTTTGATGTGCGCAGTTCTTTCGGCGCTTGCCTTCACCGGCTGCGGCGCCGCTAAAGAAGCTGCGGACAATGTAACTCAGGCAATGACAGATGTATCTGACGCCGCCTCTGAGGCTGCAAGCGATATGGACGAAACAGGTCAGGGTGATGTAACTGATGACGATGGTATCATCGGCAATGAGAACGAAACAGAAACTGAGACAGAGACAGAATAAGATAAGGGCTTGCTTGTGCAGGCCCTTTTGCTATCCGGCGACTTTTTCGAGATCGTTTCTAAGCCGCTTTATAATCTTCTTTTCCAATCGTGAGATGTACGACTGAGATATTCCGAGATAATCCGCAACCTCTTTTTGTGTATGTTCCTGTTTACCGTTAAGACCGAATCTCAGCTCCATTATCAGGCATTCACGTTCACTGAGATTGGCAACCGCTGTACGGAGCTGTCTGCGTTCAAGCTCAGCCTCGATATCTCTGTTTATTATATCAGGATCGGAACCAAGAACATCACATAGTAAAAGCTCATTTCCGTCCCAGTCGGTGTTGAGTGGCTCATCTATACTTACTTCGTTTTTAAGGCTGCTGCTTTTCCTCAGAAACATCAATATTTCGTTTTCAATACACCTTGACGCATATGTGGCAAGCTTTATATTTTTTTCGGGATTAAAGGTATTTACCGCTTTAATTAGTCCTATAGTACCGATTGAGATTAAATCCTCGATATTTGCTCCGGCTGTTTCGAATCTCTTTGCAATATATACAACCAGCCTTAGATTATGAACAATAAGCTTTTCCTTATATTTTTCTTCGCCGTTGACTATATGACGAAAAATGTCAGATTCTTGTTCCTTTGTTAGTGGTGGGGGAAGGGTTTCGCTTCCGTTGATATAAAAAACTTCAGTGTCTGTCTTAAACAGCTTTAACAGCTTATCTTTTATTACTGTCAAAATCATTACTATGCCTCCGTAATATTTGTCGGTATCAATCCCTTAACTTCGGTTTTGAATAAGCCTTCGCAAAATCCGACGTAGATTTCTTCTTTTATGGTTTTGCCGTCAATTTCAACTCCGTCCGGCTTGAAGCCGTATATAATCCCGTTGCCTCCGAGACTGTTATAAGGAATAATTCTTAGAGGTTCCG
>CAMHHL010000144.1 GCA_946184925.1 uncultured Clostridia bacterium
TGAAACCGTTGACAGGATATTGACGCCGGGAGCGAACACATCGACGCTTGCCTTGCCGTAGTTCGAGAATGCCGCAGCTTTTCCGTTCATATTCGCTGCGCCGACGGTAACGGCGTAATCGCTCTCGGAATTGGCGGGATGATAAATATTGTTATCGTTATCAACACCGTCGTTGCCTGCGGCGACCAAAGACACAACGCCGTCCTCGCCCAGCATATCGATCAGGTCGTCATAAATGGTCGAGTAGGAGGTTCCTCCCCACGAGTTGTTGACGGCTACCACGTTGACGCCGCCCTGTACGGCTTTGTGGATATAATTGAACGCGCCGTAGTTTGCATACGCGGTTGACGATCCGAAGGTGCCTGCCAAGGTTTTGAGCGCCATGATCTTGATATTCGCCTTTGAGGCGATTCCAGCGACGCCCTTGCCGTTATTTGCCTGCGCGGCTATGATACCGGCGCAGTGGGTGCCGTGACCCGCGTCGTCGATCGGGTCGTCGTTTTTATACGCGAAATTGTAGCCGTATATGCCCTTCAAACCGATATTGCCCGGATTGACCCACATTATGTCCTTTAAATCCTCGTGGGTGTATAGCACGCCGCTGTCAACCACCGCGACGACGGCTTCTTTTTCATCGCCGCCGAGCTTTGACCACGCCGATGAGGCGTTGACGGAAATCGCGGTGGCAGGGTCGATGCCGCGGTCGCTCACGCTGTCGCCGCCTGTGTTCTTTGCCGCAGGAGAGTTGGCGTGATAGAGGTAGCTGCTGTAGGGGTCGTTGAGCGAATAATCGTCGAACGATTCGGCTTCGACGTAGTAATTCGGTTCAACTTTTTCAATGCCCTTGACTTTTGAAAGCTTCTCGATCAAGGTCGCCGTATCGTATTTATCGGACGACACCAGCGCGACGGAAAAACCGTCGCCGTTTGCGTTTGCCGACGTGCCGATGGAATTGCCTGCCTTGCTGTCGGCTTGTGGCGTATCAAATACAAGCGTGTCTTCCAGCACAAAGTCGCCGCCGAGGCTCTTGGATAGAATGTCGGCTTCCTCGTCAGCCGCGCCGAGCGCTTCCTGTTCTGACGATGACGCCGCCTGCATATCGCCGAAACCTGCGCCGACGGCTTCGACCTCACCCTTTTTGGGTACGGTATCCGTGTCGATCGCGCTGTCCTTAAACTTCACGACGACTTGGTTGGGCGCGTAGGTTCCTTCCTTAAGCGTTACCGCCGTTTCCGACTTATCCGAAGTTTCTGCCGCAAAAGCGGGAACCGCGGATACGGAAATCAGCGCGGCGGAAAGGATTGCGCATAGGATTTTTTTCATTGTGTGTCCTCCCGTTTTATATTGTTTCATGGTAATTACTTTTTCTTCCTGAGAAACAGTATGCAGCCCACCGTGACTGATACCGCAAGCGGAACAACTAAATCGATGATCGGTGAAAACTGATAACCTTTTCCCGTAATGAACGTGTTGAAAAGGAAGTCAAGAAGATGCCAAAGGACAAGAAATAACGCCACAAATAAACCAAATGCCAGATATTTGTTTTTTATCAACTCTTTCACCTCCCGAAAACGCTGCATTATTCATAGGAAATTGATATGCAGCATAATGTTATCCATTTTATTATAACATATCACTCGTAACAAAAGCGTGACGAATAATTCTTATTTAGAAAAACAGTCACGCTTTTTTACTATATTATTAAATTATTTTCGCATTTCGAAGGATCAGGTGTACCAGTCGGGCTGATCGCTCGGGGGATCGATTTTATTGAAGATGATATAGCCTGTTGTTGTATGGCTGTTTTTGATCTCGATCCCGCCCGCGCAGTCATAATTATAGTCGCCGATGGCAGTTATACGGGTGTTATCGGCTCCTTTGCTTACATAGAGAGCCGCGCCGGATGTGGCGTATACGGTGCCGCGGTTAAAGTATACCGTTGCGTTCTTGGCGCTGTCGGGAACATTGATCGCGTGGCATCCTCCCCTGACGTTGGTATAGGTCAGTGTGAAGTTCGAGTCGGAGGAAACCGAGAAGGTGTTAAGGTCGCGCTTTGCGGAGGAGTCAAAGGTGCCTGCGCTCCAGCAGCCGGTGCCGAGGGTAAGCTCGACCTTTCTGCGCTCGGGAACCTCAAAGCCGCCGCTCGCGTTGATGCCTTTTACGTTATCGTCGAGCTTGTAGCCCTTCTTCGCGTCTGCCGTTACGGTGATCAATCTGCCGTTGGAGCTGATTTTGAAATCGCAGCCCGAGTCGATACCCTGCGACCACGCGTCGATAAAGCTTCTGCAGCCCTTTTCGGTCTTGTAGTTTCTGAGATTGGTGGTCGTCAGCGTGTAGGGAGCAACGTTATAGATCTTGTTTTCGTTGTCTTGGGTGACCTTGTTGAAGATGCCGTCCATCGCACGGAGGCTTTGGAGCATTTCGTCTGCGGTGTTCTCGTACTTGGCAAAGGCCGCTTCGTCCTCGTTGACGGTGATGATGTTGTTGTCGATCTCGTACTCCTTGACCTTCATCGACATATTGTTGAGCACGTTGATTGCGAAGAAATCGAGGATCGCGTGCTCCTCCATCGAGGTGATCTCGTTGTTGATGCCTTTGATGACTTGGTGGTAATCGGGCGTTTTGGTGTAGCTGTGCTCGTTTTTGTCGGCGGCAACCACTCTGTCGAGCAGATAGGAGGTGAGCTGCGCGTAGCCGTTCTCGTGGTTGTTGGAGCTGCGCTCGCCCTTGAGGAAGCTGAGCATCGCGTCGAAATCCGCCTGCAGGGTGCTGATGTTGCACATGGGATCGCTGATGATCTCTTTGTACGCCTTGTAGGTGGTGTTGTTGAGCTTGCCCATGCCGTCGCAGGTGAAGTTGTTCTTGTTCTGATTGATGCGCTTTAAGACATTGGCGTAATCCTCCGCGATCTTGTCGGTTTGCTTTCTGAATTCCATGGTGCTGATGTTGGAATCGATCGATTGCAGCTGACGCATCTCTTCGCTGTGATACTTGTTGGCGTTTTCGGAGAGCGCCTGCACCTCGCCGAGCACCGCGCTGACCTGCGCTTTGATTTCCTCCGCCTGCTTGTTGACGTCGTTGATGACATCCTGATTGGAGGGACCTGCGTCTGTGCCGAAGATCAGGTTGAACACGGGGCCGATTGCCATATTGGCGAGCTTATTGCTGGTGGTGTTGAGCAGGGTCTTGCCGACGTGTCCGAAGACGGTCTTGGCGACGCTGACCGCGATGCCGGAGGATACCGGCGCGTCTGTGGTGACGGCCGCCGAAGCGGAGGTCATGGCTACCGAGCCGACGGAGCAAACGGTGATTGCCGAAAGAATGCCTGCTATGATTTTTGTTTTGATGTTGTTCTTTTTCATGGTGATTTCTCCTTTTCGGTTTATTTCGGGTTTGTTCCCTTGACTATGGCTATATGATAGCATCTTTTTACAGGCAATACAATCTTCAATCCAACCCCGATTTGTCTACAAATAGACACTTTGACAGTCATCTGTCTACTTGCGAACAGACGCAATAAATATTGTCTTGTTATTGCAATTATTCTAATTATTTGTTATTATATAAGTGTTCAAAAGGAGTGTTGGAAGATGGCAGATAAGGTTCAGAGTCGCAGGACGTCAAGGACAAAAAGGGCGATTTGCAACGCGTTCGCCGAGCTGATGTATGAAAAAGAGCTGAGCAAGATCACCGTTCAGGAGCTTGTAGACAGAGCGGAC
>CAMHHL010000145.1 GCA_946184925.1 uncultured Clostridia bacterium
TAACGGGGCTTATAGCCCACGAGCAAACCACCCGTTTGACGGGTGGTTATGATTTACTATCTCTACCCTGTTACGTGACTGCTCCTGTCATACGTTTTGTTTGGGCTGTGACTTGCTGTCCTATCCTGCGTTTTTTCTCTCTACCCTTTTGGCTTGAGTGCTCCTATCAAAAGTCTTATTTGGGCTGTGTGTTTCCTTTCTTATCCGAAGTTTTTTCTCTTTACCCTTTTGGCTTGAGTGCTCCTATCAAAAGTCTTATTTGAGCTGTAACTTGCTGTCCTATAAACCGTCTGTAAAGATATCGTTGGGGTGTAGCCTTATGTTCTGTTCCGTGACGTTTCTGCCGCACAAAAACATCTTGAACCTTTTCCTTGCACTTTGAAATCATCGCTTCACATAGCCGTCACACAACGTGAACAAATTTGACGCGCCTACTTTAATATTATTAAAACTTTGAAACAGGGCAGGGGATATTTCATTTTTCTGTCGGTTGACCTTCGGGCGAATATATGGTAAAATATCAATGTATATTGTCGAATGGTATAGCATATTGAGAAGAGGCTGACTGAGCCGGCGCGTGGTTCGGTCGCAGAAAGATTTAGAAGTCAGCAAGGAATGAAACTATGAAGGTATTAAGAAAAACAACGGCATTGTTACTTGTGATAACGTTGCTTGCTTCCGCGTTTATAATGATGGGCGCGGTGCAGTCTCAGGCGGCGTCATATCCGACAAATTATCCCAATACTCACAAAAACACCGGCAAGGGAGCACTGGACATCGTTTCCGTTGCGCGCACCCAGGTCGGTTATCAGGAGAACTACTACGGCACAAAGTACGGACACTGGTACAACACCTATTTTGTCAATCAGCCGTGGTGCGCGATGTTTGTCAGCTGGTGCGCTCACCAGGCAGGCATTCCCGAGACCACAATCCCCAAGTTTGCCGCGTGCGGAACCGGGGTTGAATGGTTCCAGGCTATGGGACGCTGGCATTACAGCAAGGCGTTCGGCGGCAACTACACCCCTGTCGCCGGCGACATAATTTTCTACAAGGACGCAGGCTTCACCGGCATTTCGACCCACGTCGGAATTGTCGCCGGGCTCAACGGCAACTATATCGTCGCCCTCGAGGGCAACTCCACGAACGGCGCCGTCTGCGAGCATACCACGAGTACAGCGCGCTCGCTCAACAGCAGCTACGTTCTCGGCTACGGCCACCCGAACTATTCAAATGATGTCGAAAACGAGCCCACAACCTACGAGAGCTGGATGGTTGACACAACTCTCACGCTCAGAAAGTCGGCTACAACATCCTCGAAAGCGCTCGACCATGTTCCGGCTTCAACCATAGTCAAGGTCAAGAAGTTCACCGTCGCTGATGATTACATCTGGGGCTACATAACCTACAGCGGAACAAAGGGCTGGATCGCGCTCGACTACTGTACATATATCATGGGCAACATCAAGGGCACCTACTACCAGCTCAAGCCAACCATAACCAAGAAAGCGACCATCTATTCCGGCAGCACCAAGAAGCTCACCACCACCAACGCTCTCGGCGGAACCTTCTCGACCTCCGACAAGGAGATTGCAAAGGTCAGCAAAAAGGGCGTCGTAACGGCTGTTTCGGAAGGAACCGCCACAATTACGCTCGAAACCGCAACCGGCACCGCAACCTCAAAAATCACGGTAAAAGATCCCTACATAAAAGAAGAGAACCCCACCGCCTGTATCGGCGATACGGTTTCTCTCTCAATAGTCGGCAGCAATGTCGTACCAACCTGGTCGAGCTCCGACAAGGAGATAGCAAAGGTTTCCAAGAAGGGCGTAGTCACCGGTATCTCCAAGGGAACGGCTACAATCTCCGCCAAGCTCGGCGATATTACAATAACCAAGGACGTTGTAATCACCAAGACGCCGAAGCTCTATGAGAACTTTAAGGTAGCAGGCGACAAGGTCTGCCTCAAGGATTCCTACAAAACCCAGAAGAACCTTTGCGTAGTTCCCAAGGGCACCGTTATCCGTGTTGACGAGGTGTATTACAGCAGCACATACACATGGGGACACACCACCTACAAGAAGAATACAGGCTGGATTATCCTCAACAAGTGCGAGTTTGTCAACGGCTCAATCAACGGCAAGCACTATCTCATCCATCCCTTTGTCGTCAAGAATGAAGTCACCCTCGACACCGGCGGCGAGCACCGCATGGTGCTCCACTATCCATACGAGCCGCTCACCTTCGAATCCGAGAATCCTGAAATTGCAACAGTCAGCAGCAAGGGACTTGTTGTCGGAGTGCACGGGGGCGAAACCAGAATCATCGCTCATTCGGGAAAATACAATGTCGCTCTCAAGGTCACCGTTGTTGATCCCGTGCTCAGCGCTTCAACTCTCACTCTCGTCAAGGACAAGACGAAGGTTCTTTCCGTCAAGGGCGGAACCTCGGATATCCGCTGGGTGACAAGAAACCCCGAGATTGCCGAGGTTGACGAGTTCGGCAAGATTACTGCAATCGCAGAGGGCAGCACAAAAATAATCGCTGTCCGCGACAACATCAAGATGGTCTGCAAGCTGACCGTCGTCAATCCTGCGCTTAATGCAACCTACAAGAAAATCCGCATCGACCAGACAAAGACGCTCAAGGTCAGCGGTTCCTCCGGGGCGACCGTAAAGTGGTCAAGCTCCGACAAGTCTGTGCTGAAAATCAACTCGAAAGGTGAGATGACCGGGGTGAAGCTCGGCAAGGCGGTAGTTACCGCGAAGGTTGACGGCGTAAGCCTTACCTGCAACGTCACAGTCGTGAAGAAAGCGTAATAAAATTAACGGAGCCCCGCAATCGCGGCAGGCTCCGTTTTTGACTTTATAGGAAACCACCCCTTTCAGAATGATTTCTATTATACGTGATATACAAAATAAGACCGTGGAAAAACAGTCTATTGCAAAAAACAATACAATAATTCTTTATAAAGTATTGAAATTTTGTGAATGTTGATATATAATAAAGGAGTATATTGAATTCACAGAAAGGGCTTACTGCTATGACGATGGGCTACACTTGCACGGCACACAGAGCACGGCACAGCACAGCGGAGAACCGCGCTTGCTTTCGCGCGCCCTTTTTACAGAAGAATCACACTTATCAACTGACACAGACGTAGGATAACTGCGCCTGTGTTTTCTTTTGTTAACAATTTGTCGATTTGTTTGGCGGTTAAACTAATGGAAAATGTAAAATGGAAAATGGAAAATTGAGGTCGGGCAGACAGTGCGGATATTAAAACGACCTCGGCGACCCGACAATAGTAATATGCTTGCTGCGCAAGCAGCATATAGATTCGGTCGGGAACCGAAGTGAATTGTTTTAACTAACCTATCTTCACGACCATAATTTTCAATTTTCAACTTTCAATTTTCAATTTAAAAATGCCAATACCTGAGGTCAGCGGGCAGAACCAAACCGGCAGCGTTTATAAAAATGGAAAATTTAAAATGTAAAATGGAAAATTGAGGTCGGGCAGACAGCTCGGTCATAGCAGCAACCTCGGCGTCCCGAAAATATTGATATGCGCTTCGCGCAGCGAAATATTGATACGGTCGGGAACAAAAGGCTGTTGATATATCTATTTTTCTTCACGACCATAATTTTCAATTTTCAACTTTCAGCTAACGCATGGGTGTTATTATCCAAATCAAAGATTTGGATAACACCTCAAA
>CAMHHL010000146.1 GCA_946184925.1 uncultured Clostridia bacterium
CGGTCAATCGTTCACGTTTGGAGACCGCTGCTCTACCAACTGAGCTATACCCCTGTATATGTGTTAATTTGTTTTCGCTGCAAGCTTTTTGCCTGCGAGAAGTAGAACCGCAGAACAAATCCGCAAAAGCGGATTTGCGTTTCATTCAATGAATTGAATGAAACTAAGCCTTATGGCTTAATGCTTGTTAATAGCAAGCTATGAATACCACAAACGCACACCAAAAGTCAAGATTTTTTGAAAAATAGTGGTGTCCTTTCGTCAAGTTTTTTGAACGGTCATAAATTGTCGAAAGATTAAACGGCATCAGGAGGAAGGAGATTCCTCGGTAGGCTCGGAATGACATTTCTTTCTACAAAAGAGCAGTGCTTGTTGACCTCATTTTCCTTGTACCGAGACCACTGCTCGTACAACATTTTAGAGTAGGTTATTCCTGCTCTTTTTCTTTTCGCTGCAATCGGGCTGATGGTCTTTTATAATATGAATTGAGAATAAGACATAATTATTGATTTTTCGACTCTTGAGTGTTAGAATATAATAGTATAGTTATATGTAAACGAGGTGAATTAGAATGACGCCTGAGGCAAAAGCCAGAGAAGTAATTGACAAAAAGCTGGAACAAGCAGGATGGGCTGTTCAGGATATGAACAAGCTCAATCTTTCCGCGAGTTTAGGCGTGGCTGTGCGTGAATTTCCGACAAGCACAGGCCCTGTGGACTATGCTCTTTTTGTTGACGGAGAGCCCATCGGTATTGTCGAGGCTAAGAAAAGCACCTCGGCTCAGAATATCACCACAGTAGAGGAGCAGTCCGCGCGCTATGCTCACAGCACTCTCAAGTATATTCATACAGACTATGAGATTCGCTTTGCGTATGAAGCGACTGACAAGCTCATCCGATTCACCGATTATAAGGATATAAATTATCGGTCAAGGAAAGTGTTTTCTTTCCATCAGCCAAAAACTCTGCAATTATTAAAAACCGAGACCGACACCATACGCAATAATATGAAGCATTTCCCCGAGCTTGACGAAACAGGCTTTAGAAAATGTCAGGTTACCGCTATCAAGAATCTTGATAAATCATTTTCCGAAAACCGTCCGAAAGCCCTCGTACAGATGGCGACAGGAGCAGGCAAGACCTTCACCGCCATTACAGCGGCGTATCGTCTGTTGAAGTACGGAAGAATGAAGAGAATTCTTTTTCTTGTTGATACAAAGAGCCTCGGCGAACAGGCGGAGCGTGAGTTCCTCGCCTACACTCCAAATGATGATTCGCGCTCTTTCTCTCAGCTTTACGGAGTAAGCCGCTTGAAAAATTCTTATATCCCGAGCGATGTGCAGATTTGCATCAGCACAATCCAGCGAATGTACTCAATCCTCAGCGGAGAAAAACTTGACGACAGCGCGGAGGAAGAAAGCTTGTTTGAAAACAAGTCGATTGACAAACAGGCTCCAAAGCAGGTTGTATATAACAAAAAGTATCCGCCCGAGTTTTTTGATTGTATTATCGTAGACGAATGTCACCGCTCGATTTATAACGTATGGAGTCAGGTGCTATCGTATTTCGATTCGTTCATCATCGGATTGACAGCCACTCCCGATAAGCGTACATTCGCGTATTTTAACGAGAACGTCGTCAGCGAATACACTCGCGAGCAGGCGATTATCGACGGCGTAAACGTCGGCGAGGATATATTCCTTATAGAAACCGAAGTTACCAAAAACGGCGCGCACATTATGAAGCAGATGATTGAAAAGCGCAATCGTCTTTCACGCGAGCAGCGTTGGGAACAGCTTGACGAGGATTTGGATTATAAAGCGCCGCAGCTTGACCGCGATATTGTCAATCCAAGCCAAATCCGCACCGTGATTCGCACCTTTAAGGAAAATTTGTTCACTGTTCTTTTCCCACGAAGGAAAGAGGTTCCCAAGACTTTGATTTTCGCCAAAACCGACAGCCACGCCGACGATATTATTCAGATTGTACGCGAAGAGTTCGGCGAGGGAAACGACTTCTGCAAAAAGATTACTTATAACGCCGAGAATCCCGAGACGGTTCTCAGCGAGTTCCGCAATGATTACAATCCGCGAATCGCCGTTACAGTCGATATGATTGCGACAGGCACGGACGTAAAGCCCATAGAATGTCTGCTGTTTATGCGTGATGTACGCAGCAAGAATTATTATGAGCAGATGAAGGGCAGGGGAACGCGCACACTCTCTAAGGAGGATTTGCAAAAGGTCAGTCAGTCAGCATCGGATAACAAAGACCATTTTGTAATCGTTGACGCGGTCGGCGTAACAAAGTCAAAAAAGACAGAAACACGAACCCTCGAGCGCAAGCCTTCCGTTTCGCTCAGAGAGCTGATGTTCAACGTCGCTCTCGGCTCAAAGGACGAGGACACTCTGACCTCAATCGCAAACCGTATTATCCGCCTTAACAGCCGGATGACGAACTCCGAACGCAAAGAGTTCACCGAAGTTGTCGGCACAAACGCGGGCAAGGTCGCGGAGAATCTTCTCAACGCATTTGACCCCGACGTTATTCTCGAAAAGGCAAAGCAGGACAATAACGTGGATATTCCGACCGATGAACAGCTCGAAAAAACCAAAAAGGAGCTCGTCAAAGCTGCCGCGGCTCCGTTCCATAATCCTGACGTTCGCGACTTTATCGAGAACGTCCGCCGCAGTCACGACCAGATTATTGATAATGTCAATATCGACACCGTGACATTTGCCGGCTTCGATACCAATCAGGAGGAAAATGCCGACAAGGTGATTTCCTCGTTCAGAACCTTTATCGAAGATAACAAGGACGAGATAATCGCCCTCAGGATTATTTATAACGAAGAATACAAAAACCGTCCCATGATGATAGACGGTCTGAAAAAGCTGTATGAAAAGCTGAAACAAAAAGGCGTAACCATCGAGCGCCTTTGGGATTGCTACGCGATAAAACAGCCCGAAAGGGTAAAGCGCGGCACTCTCGCTCAGCTCACAGACCTCGTCTCAATCATCCGTTTTGAGATGGGCTACTCGGACAACCTCACCCCGTTTGCCGACAAGGTGAACTATAACTTCATGCAGTGGACGCTTCGCCGCAATGCCGGCGCGGTACATTTCACTGACGAGCAGATGGAGTGGCTGCGCCTGATAAAAGACCATATCGCCTCGTCCCTCAGCATAGAACCCGATGACCTCGAGCTCAGCCCCTTCGACCACAAAGGCGGTCTCGGCAGATTCTACGAGGTTTTCGGCGACAACTACGAAGATATATTATACGAAATGAATATTGAATTGGTGGCGTAAAGAAGTTAAATGGAAACTGTTGATATCGAATTAGTGAGAAAAATATTCTTACATATTGACCGTACTGAAAAACAAGCAGAACTACTTCCCGATAGACAAAAATGGAATAAGTTGACTTCTGCATTATATACCCTAGAAGATTCTTCGTGCGCTATAGAGTACTATATTGAAACAGCGTATCCCGCTGATGTTAGGGGTAAATATCTGTTTACCTATGGTTTGTTTCAGGCTATCATTTTGCAACAGGATTCGATCAAAAGTATTAATAAATTGTTATTTAATAAAAGTGTTGATTTCAAGGAAGAATACCCAGACGCTTACAAAGCACGTGAACTCCGTAACGATACCACGGGACATCC
>CAMHHL010000147.1 GCA_946184925.1 uncultured Clostridia bacterium
TATGGAATTTGTCGCAACAAAAGCTGACTTAATAGAAGTAGATTTCGTATAAAGAGCTGCTTTCATAAACCAACACGAAACATAGTCTAGTACTCCAGCGTTTTTGCCAAACAACATTTCTTTTTCTTCTTTTTGAGATTGTGTCATTACTGCTTTTACAGAAGCCTCTTTTGCCGATACTCTTCCTGAATTTGCAACAAACGGCGGATTGCCCATTATGTAATTAAGTTCAGATTTGTCAACTACCTCGTTCCAGTCGAGACGGAGAGCGTTTCCCTCCACAATAAAGGCGTTGGTTGTGAGTGGCAGGAAGTTAAGCCTTGTGTGGACTATCTCGGCGGTTTTCTGCAACATCTGGTTTTCCGCAATCCAAAGCGCTGTTTTGGCTACGGTTACAGCGAAGTCGTTAATCTCAATTCCGTAGAACTGACTGATTTTAACCTTGATTATGTCACCTGTATCGAGGACGATCTGATCCTGGTTTATCTCCTTTATCGCCTCGTTCTCAAGCGTACGGAGCGAGATATATGTTTCCGTAAGGAAGTTGCCCGAACCGCAGGCGGGATCGAGGAATTTTAAGCCTGAAAGCTTTTCCTGATACTTTTCAAGCTTGTCACGTTTTACGTTATTTTGCTTAAGCAGCTTGATTTCCTCAAGCTCATCACGAAGATCGTTAAGGAACAGCGGATCTATTACCTTATGGATATTTTCAATCGAGGTATAATGCATACCGCCCTTGCGGCGCGTCTCGGGATTCAGGGTGCTTTCAAATACAGCGCCGAAGATTGTCGGACTTATCTCTGACCAATCGAAATCTGCGCTCGCATCGTTCATAAGGAGCTTTTTGATTTCCTCGGTAAACTGCGGAATCTCGATTTCTTCCTCGGCGAACAGACCGCCGTTTACATAAGGAAATGCGGCGAGTTCTTCGTCAAGATATGGATCGCGCTCGTCGATTGGCGTATTGAGCACCTTGAACAAGTCAATCATAGCAGCACGGAGATGGTTAGGCTTAAAGCTGTCTATATAATCATGGAACAAAAGGCGATTGAACACATCCGCGTCCTCGGCATATAGACAGAACACCAGACGAACGCAAAGAATATTCAGGCTCTTTAAGCTCTCGGGAGAATCGGGATTTTTATACTGTTTGCGCAGGGCGTCGTAAATTTTACCGACTAACTCGCCTGCCTTAATGGAAACTTCCATTTCGCGCTTTATATGCTCACTCTTAACATCAGTCAGGAAGTTGAGGCGGTAGTGCTCCCTTGGCAAATCTTTTAGAAGAATCTGCTCAGGCTCAGCGTTGGGATTCTCCATATCGTATACGAGGAATTCGTTGAAATTACAGGTAATTATCCAGCGCGGTCTGCGCGAAAAAGGAAGCTCGGCGGAATAACGCTTAGCCTGCTGAAAGGGAGTTAAGCGTGTGCCGTCGGACTGCTTTATGGGCTTGCGGAGGTCTTTGCCTAGCCCCTTCTGCTCTATGAGCACTTTGGTTTCGGGGATATAGCCATCAATAAAACTCGTGTGGTCGAGGTGGACTTGATCCTCAAATTCTATGTAATGAGGAGCGTTTTCCACGCCGTAAACCGTGCTTAAAAGGTCAATCCAGAACTTCTGGCTTTCGCCCTTCTCATAGCCTTTATCTTTCCAAAACGCCGCAAATTCCTTAGCGGCGCGTTTTTTCTCTTGTTCGCTGATTTTTGTTGCCATAGTTTTTCTCCTATGTGTTTTATTGCTCTTTTTATGATACCAAAATCCGAGGGGTTTGTCTATGATTCGGTTAAGATTTTGATTGCCTTTTTGTACTTCTCCACTCTCTCAAGCGCCTTATCGTCAACCTTGTCAAGCCTTGTGAGATCGCTATTGTGTTTGAGATCGGCGAGCTTGACTTTTGAGGCTATCGGGTTTGATTTAATTGTTCTGACATAGTCGAGGTATGGTACATTGTTGTCGTGAGTCATAAGAGCAATCGCGTCGGTGACTTCCTTGGGGAAGATTTTTGCTAAGTCATCAAGCGTTGTATCCGTATCCTCGACAACGTCGTGGAGCAGTGCTACGCAGGTGGAATACTCATCATCCATCTGCTCGGCTAAATGGAACGGATGGTAAACATACGGCATTCCGCTTTTGTCGAGCTGGTCTTTGTGCGCGTTGAAGGAAATCTTCAGCGCCTTTTTAGTTAAATCAGTGTAAATCATTTCGCAACCTCCCGTAATATTTCGTAGAACTCATATGGTATTTCAAGATTACCTTTGCCTTTGCCGAGACCAATATCAGGTTTATTTGCTCCGTGAAAGTCACTGCCGCCGCTTTCAAGGAGCTTGTGCTTTGCGCACATTTTTTTGGCGAATTCGGTGTCCGCGTCGCTGTATAGAGAGTAAATCGTTTCGATTCCGACGAGCCCATGATCTTTGGCTATCGGCAGAAAGGCGTCGCACTCCTCATAGTTCATATGAATAAGCGGATGTGCCCAAACAGGAACCGCGCCGAGTTTAGTGATTAACTCTATTGTTTCGAGAGTGGAAATCCTTTTCGGCGGCTGATACCACCCGTAATCCTCACTGAGAATCGTGTCAAAGGCATCGTCATTCGTATTAAAATAGCCGAGTTCTACAAGCTCCGCGGCAAAATGAGAGCGGTTGACTTTTCCGTCGGGGCGCTCACTTTTTATCTTTTGATAATCAATCATATATCCGTTTTGGTTTAGCTTTTGGGCGAGGTCGATATTACTTTGATCCTTGAGATCGTCGGCAGCTTTGACATATTCCGTTATTGCAGCGAAACTCTCGGGCTTTAAAAACAATCCGAGAATATGAAGATCGCGGTCGTTGTATCTTGTGGAAAACTCAATCCCGGGTACAACATCAATCGGCTTGTTCTCTGCGTATGAAATAAACCTGTCTAGCCCTGACACGGTGTTATGGTCGGTCAAAGCTACAGCTGACAAACCCGTTTGAATTGCCAAATCAACTGTTTCCTCCGGTGTAAATGTACCGTCCGAGAATATGGAATGTGTATGTAAATCGCACAACTTCATAATACGCAACCTCCCGCTTCAATTTTAATTTTATTATATCACTACTAAATTATAATTCAATATTATTCAACATAATCAGCATGCAATCTCATCGAACCTTTTTCGGATAAAAGATTTCAATTGTTTTTTCCCATTTGTTTGTATGATAGTTATATTCTTTACAAACCTGCTTTACAATTCTATCGGGAATTTTAATAGTGTTACCGTTTCCGTCAACAACAGCATATTGAAGCTTTGCGGACTGTATCCATGTTCCTATCAGTGTTTCGGTATCTGCCGGTATTCCGTTACCGTCGTTCCAAACAAAGTTCCCTTCTTTGTCAATAAACAGTAAAGCATCGAAAATCCAATTGTTATCATAATCATCATCTGTCGGAAGAAGTCTCATTCTTACTGTGTCCGAAAATCGCAGTATCACGTTCAGTTCTCTGTCATCATATTCAAGAAGAAGATCGAGCTGCTCAAGTTCGGCGCGGTAGTTTATCTCCTTAACTCTAAAATCGTGAAACTCCCAAAACATTTTCATTAGTTCTTGGCAATCATCCTTTGTGTTGGATATGAAGTACCAATTATTTCCTTTTATAATCATAGCTTATCCTCCAATATTATTCTTTCACACATG
>CAMHHL010000148.1 GCA_946184925.1 uncultured Clostridia bacterium
AAACGTAGTCCCTCATCCGTCACCGCCAACAAGTTGTCGGCGACACCTTCAACACCCATACAACGGATATGAGCAGCGAAATGCGCGCAAAGCGCGCCTTTCTTGTTTTGAAAAATCTGGACAATATTTCATTTTTCTGTTATCATATAACTATAGTGTATCAAAAGACTTGACGGGGGAGTGCTATGAAGCTGTTTTCACGAAGAGAAAAATCCGCGCGCTCACGCCGCTTTGAGCCCGAGCCTTTTGACTCAGGGGAATATTATGCTGCTATCCGCTGCTCGATCTGCACCGGCGAGAAGGTGGCAGGCTTTCGCAGTAAAAAGGACGGCAGCTTCACCGAGGTAATGCTTATCCGCTCTCAAAAGGACATCGACGAATTTAAAGCCTTGTATAAGGTTGACGATATAAAAACGGAGTATTGAACGGGGATGATTATATGAACAAACCATACGTTATTCTTCACATGGTAACAACGCTTGACGGCAAAATTACCGGAGATTTTCTCAGCGGAAAAACTGCCGAGCTGCTCAGTGAGGATTATTACCACCTTCACCGATGGTACAACGCCGACGCTTATCTCTGCGGCAGGGTAACGTTCGAGGGCAGCTTCACCTTCGGCAGAAAGCCCGACACCGACGAGTTCAAAAACGCCGCGGTCGAGCCGGGCGATTATGTTTTCGGAAAGTTCTCCAAGTATGCTGTCGCGATTGATACGCACGGCAGGCTCGGCTGGGACGATAACTTTATTCATGACGACGACCCGGGCTATGACAATGCTCATATCATCGAGGTAGTGACCGAATCCACCCCGAAGGAGTATCTCGCTTATCTGCGCAGCCTTAATATCTCCTACATCATCTGCGGAGAAAATGCTCCTGATCCGCATGTGATCTGCGAGAAGCTCTCAAAGCTGTTTGACATCGAGAAGCTCATGCTTGAGGGCGGCGGCATTACCGACAGCCTTTTCCTCGACGGTCTTATTGACGAGGTGAGCTTGGTCGTAGCGCCTGTTGCCGACGGCGGCGACGGAATTCCGCTCTTCAACAACAAGAACGGCGGCGGTCTCAGGTTTAAGAACGCAGAGCCCAAGCCGCTGCCGCACGGCGGAATTTGGCTCAGATACAGTAACTGAAATTTAATTACAATAGGTAAGAAGTAAAATGGAAAAACAAGAGACGAAAATAAAAAACAGGTTCGGCAGGCGCAAAGGCAATCCGCCCGACAACGCGATCAACGGCAAAAATTCCGGCTCAACAACAAAGAGGCTGGAAACTGTCGTGGCGATTCTGCTCGGTTTAACCACGCTTTTGTCGGCATGGGCGACGTGGATAGGCTCCCTTCACAGCGGAATCCAGTCCATCAACTTTACAAAAAGCAATAATATGTCGTCAAAGGGCAGCGCGGAATACAACTTGGGTATGCAGATGTATCTTTCCGATTATATGGTTTGGAACACTCTGAATGATTATAGCTTTGAGCTGGAAACGGCAAAGGCAAGCGGCGATAAGGAAAATATAAGTATAATAAAGGAAAAGATTAAGGATTTCAAGAAGCATTACATCAGCGAAACACTGAGAGAATGCATAAAGTGGATGGAGGAGAACAACGCCGACAATCCGTTTAATATGCCCGGCTTGTCGGAAAAATATTTCGGCTCGGCGGAAGATAAGGTCAATGCTTCGCAGGAGTTCCTCGAAGAGGGAATGAGCGACAACCGAAAGGGCGATTCATACAACCTTGTGACCGTCATATTCTCGCTGACGCTTTTCCTGCTCGGTATTATCGGTACATTCAAAAATATGCCGAACCGAATAGCGGTATTGTTTATCTCGATTGGCTTTCTTGTTTTCGGCGCCATCTATATGTTCAACATACCGTTGCCGACAGGCTTTGAGAAGATGAACTTTTTTGAATTCAATTAGTCGCAAGCTGCAAAAGGCTTTAAGGCAACACCGCACAATTTACGGCGCACGCCTTGCTTGAATATTGTTCCGTCATGTTGCCCAAAAAAGTCTCGGCAAGGCTTTAATAACAAAACCCGGAGTCCGCTGAGGATTCCGGGTTTTATCATTATTTCCATTTATAGAGCTTGTTGTTTTTCACTGACTTTTTGCAGTTGAACAGCATAAGCGCGCGGCTTTTGCTTTTTTTGCAGTAGATAGAGTTGTTTTTGACGGTTACTTTTCCGAACTTATTTGTTGAGGAAGTGCCCACATAAAGCCCGATGTTACCGCCCTTGATCTTGTTATCGGTGATTTTGCTTTCGTACAGAGAGGTTATGTCGTTTTTGCCGAAGCTCCTGATGTTGAGCCCGGTGGTGTAGGAGGAGTTCTTGTCCTTTCCGTATGATACTATGGTGTTGTTGATAACCTTGAACTTTGCCGCGTTCGCCAAACACACCGCCTCGCCTGATTTGCCGATGATTTTGTTGTTCTTCAGGGTAATGTTGAGGTGGTGCTTTTTGTTCCATTTTTTCACCTGCGCAGGCGTTCCGGTCACTCCGAATTTTTTCTGCCACGCTTCGTCCTTGTAGGTGACCTTGTTGGTGCAAAGTCCGCGTTCACCGGTGAGCTGACAGTTGCTTACCGTAACATTTCTGCATGTCTGACCGTCGGCGTATTCGGCTCCGGCTCTGGCGCAGTTCGGCGCGGTGAACGGAGTGGAGATGTCAATCTGCAAAACCTCTTCGTGACCGTTCTTGTCCGGAGTTCCCGTGGAAGTGAGCTTGCTGTTGCTCAGAACCGCGTCCTTGCAGGCGATGAACGAGATAGCGTGCTCGCCGTATCTCACGCTCATTTTAACGTTGTCAACCGTGATGTTCTTTGCGTGCATAAATCTCATTATTGACGGATTTCCGCCGCCTTTGTCGGATATTGACCAGGTTCCGCCCGTAATGCTGACGTTGCTGACGGAGTTGTAGTTGAGCGCGTCGATTTCGTGGTCGATAATCGGAATCGCGCCGCCTGTCTGTACAATTTTGGCTCCGTCGGCAATAATGGTTGTATTGCTGCCGATTTTCAGAACTCTGTTAATTTCGATTGTGGTTTTGGGCAGAATAACGGTTTTTTCTTCGTCGTTGTTCAAAAGCTCAACCAGCATATTGCCGTTGCGCTGAATCGTGTCCTGAGGATTGAACAGGATTGAACCGTCGTCCAGTCTCCACCCGACCAGAAGCTTGTTTGCGTACCAGATTTCCTCGCCGGGGGATTCCGCCGAGGTCAAAGGAACGCCAAGCCCCGCAAGCAGCGCCAACGTCAGAATAAAGCTGATTATTCTTTTCATCTCTATCATCCTTCACAAGATTTATAATATAATATTATACAATATAATTGCTAATTTTTCAAGCGCCGTATGCATATGAAATGTGTTGATTCAAGCTCTTTTACAAGAAAAATGCAATAAACCAAAGAAAACCTTGCTTGCCCTCAATCTTTTTGATATAATGATAAACAGAAGATTTATTTTGAAAGGAGAATAGTGTGAAAGTTCACACTAATTCAATTAATATTGCCCGCTCAGTTGCGCACTGCGTGCGCACGAGCTGAGGTTTTATCCAAAACTTGTTTTGAAAAATAAAACCCATGCAGAGCTGATGGTTTAATTGCCATTTACGCCTTA
>CAMHHL010000149.1 GCA_946184925.1 uncultured Clostridia bacterium
CAATTTGTCAAGCAGAGCGTGTCCGAAGACGACGGAAGCTCTGTCGTTATGGATGACGGAAACGGCGACGGCAGCGAATATGGCGACGACGACGATACGGAAGAAACCACCGAAGAACCCGGCGACGATGATTACGAAGAAGATCCCGTTGTTTATCCCGAAGCCGAGCTGCAGCTTTCCGTTGTACAGGGAGAGCATTTCATCTCGGACAACCCCTATCGCTTAAAGGTCACCCTGAAAAACGCAAACCCCGGCGAAAGCTACTACTTATATTTTCCCTATGAAAAGAATCCGCTGACCACAGGCGACGACAATACCGTTTTCTCGTTTAACGCGGAGTCGATTTCAAGCGAGTGCACCGCCGAAACGATCCTCCATTGCGGAGAAGTCTGCAAGGATGAAAACGGCAGACTGACGCTGACAGACGCGTATGGCTACGGAAACGGCTTAGACCTTGCAATTACCAACAAAGGGAACGACGGTATTCAGCGGCACGCTGTCAATCCGGGCACGGAAGGCACAAAGTATTTGCTGAGCGCGGACGAAGCCAAAGACAAACAGGTCGGCTTGGGCATTTGCATCAAAGGCGATTGGAATGACGGAACGAACGATTTCAGCTTCTACCTCGATTCCATCGCCGTCAGCAAGCCGGACGCCGCCATCGACCCCAACACCTCCTATGAGGTGATGTCAGGCACCTCTATGGCGTGCCCCGTCGCCACGGGCGCGTGCGCGCTGGTCGCTTCTCTCACCCCGCGTCAGGAGGGTGAGTGCGGCGGCGATTACGCAAAGCGTATCCGCGCGGCATTCCTCTCGACCGTAAGACAGACCTCTGTATTTGAGGATAAGTGTTCCACCGGCGGCTATGTTGATCTGTCGCTTATTAACACAAAAATCCCTGCCATAACCGACGCGGTGTGTGATGTGGATAATGAAACCATTACCCTTTACGGTGAAAACCTTTACGCGGGTGTTGTAACATACAAGAACCTCTCAAACGGCGGAGATTACCGCAATCTTCCCGACGAAATGACGGTTGAAACCGTTGACGGCGGCAAGGAGATCATCATCTCCAACGCAAAAAGCTTATTCTCAACCTATACCGGCTTTGCCGTGACAAGTCCCGAGGGAAAGCGCGGCGAGGGCAAGTTCTTCCTTGTCAAGGGACAAAACAAGCTTGAAGAAGTAAGCTCCTATACAAAACCACAGACCGAAAAGCTTGAAACGCCGTATCTTGCAACCGACGCCGAGGGCAAACAGCTCTACGGCTATGACGGCACAACGGGAACAGTCAGCTGTTTTGACGGCAAACAGTTTAATCCCATAAGCGGCTCCGACTTGAATGAAGCGCTGCTTGAATATCTTGTCTCCATCGGGGTCGACCGCTATCAGGTTTATAACGGCTTTAAGTCAACGCTTCTTCCGCCCCAAACGCCTGTTATTGAGAACGGTGTGATCTATACGTTCGCTTTCATCAATTCCCCCGATGATTACTTAGAGGACGAGGAATCCGAGGAATCTGCTTGGATGGGCACGTTATTCTGTCTATGTTCGTTTGATTTGAACGATGAAAACCCGCATTGGAGCGTTAAAGGTATCGACAATTTTCCGGATGAATTCTATATGGTTGATTTTCAAACGGTTTCATGTTTCTATAACGGCAAAATTTATGTACTCCCTTCCATCAACTCAAACACCCTGTGGGCGGAGGATACGCTCAATATGTACAGCGTCTCACCCGAAACGGGAGAATGGACAGAAGAACCCGGATGTCCGGCTTTTGCGGGCGGATTTGATTTTGTAAGCTACGGCGGAAAGCTGTATGCAATGTTTGGCTTTAAGATGGACATTTCCCTTTCCGTAGAGCAGAGAACCTTGAAATCTGTCCTGTGCTTTGACGGAGAAAAATGGGAGCAGAAGGGCGATATTGACCTTGTCGGCAGAATCATTAACGATCACGATAAGCTGTCACGCAATGACGCTGTTGCCAAGGTGAAGAACGGTATTGTGTTCATCAACACCTCTGTAGACGGCGGCGGCAACGCTTTCCTGTATGTCCCGAATACCGAGGAAATTGCTCCGCTGTACTACACCGAGTCCGATTCTCTCAGCGATTCTTTTGGTACCAACCACTCCTGCGCCGTAACACGTGACGGCATCTATTATATTTATCAAACGGAGGACGAATACAACCGCGGCTGGAAGCTCTGCCTGCTTCCCGAAAGCAGCGGCGTGTATGAGAGTCCCTTTAATGATAATATGATTTGGGGTGACGCGGACGGCGACGGCAAGGTGACGATCTCCGACGCGACTATGATCCAGAAGTACCTTGCGGAGTTTGAAATGCCCGGCAACTTTGTGTTGGAGTCGTGCGATGTTGACGGCGACGGAAGCGTGACGGTGTCCGACGTAACCTGCATACAGAAATATCTAGCGGGCTTTGAAAGCGGTACGGGCAGAACCGGAGAAAAGCAGAACGCAGGCACAGCGCACAAGCTTGTCAAGAACGTTAAGAAATATACTGTCGACTACTTGACCAAGGAATGAAAGTTAGAAAGCACGACCAATCTCACGTACCAAAACACCTATCCTACCGTGATCGAAATGATCTACAGCGACGAGGAAATAGGCTCCGCGACGACGTTTTTTGACTACACCTTTGAAAACAGCCTTCCCAAAACCTGCAAAATCACAAAAGATAATGATTCTTATACCGCAACGAATGAGTACAACAACGGAAGAGTGTACAATGTTCATGGTGATTTCGGAGATGGCAGCTATATTAACATATACTATCAGTACGCGAACGGCGACGGCTATTTTACCTCGCTTTTAAGGGAATCATTAACAGCCGGTAACGAATATTTCCCCGAGCAATTTGCGGAGGAGACGGATTTCGTGCAGGTCACTGTTGAGAACGGCTTGATCAGAAAGACCGTCAACAGCGGCTATTACGCCAACTGGAACGAGCGTGAGCCCAAAAAATGGCTGCGGTTCAACGGCACCTATACCGCCGAGTATGACAGCGACGGAATTGCGAAAACAATGTCGGCGGTATTCAGGAACGGAAAAGACGGAATCCAGTATCAGATTGAAATAAAGAAAGAAAACGGCGTAATTACGGAAGCGGTGGTTAAACAGCCGGACGGCAGCGGATACTTAACCGAGACAATCTTCATGCAATTTGCACTCCTTCTTTCATGAGGTTATCATAAAAATGAGTTCCTTTGTTTACTTCGCTGATTTAAAACACATCCGCAGCACCGAGCGCATCGTTTTCAGATGAAGAAGCTTCCATTGTTTCGCCGAAGGCAGCACCGACAGCTTCAATATCTGCTTTTTTCGGAACAGAATCTGTGTCGATCGCGCTGTCCTTAAACATCACGATGACCTGATTCGGCGCGTAGGTTCCTTCCGTCAATACCGGCGTTGTATTCGTGCTGTCCGTCGTTTCAGCCGCGAAAGCGGTAACGGCGGAAGACGCAAGCAGAGCCGCCGAAAGAAATGCACATAACAGTTTTTTCATTTTCATTCCTCCGAGAGTTTATTGTTCCTTTGCTGTATAAATAATAACAAATCGTAAAAGACG
>CAMHHL010000150.1 GCA_946184925.1 uncultured Clostridia bacterium
TATATGATGAATTTCCACCAATATAGATGCCATCATGATCTTGATACGCACCGTTGATATTGGGCGAATCAATCAGCACATCGGTTGCGCCGCCATCGACATTAATCGAATGTGAAAGGCAAGTAGTTCCATCCAGCAGAGCGGAATTGAAATAAATCTTAATGTGATCGTTCTTGATGGCAAATATGTGCGATGCCGCCCTGCTTTTCCCGTTAAAGCTGGCCCCGTTGGACATCAAGATAACGCTATTGTCTGGGGGATTAATTGTTTTTGCAACGGCATAACTTCCCTTCGGGAAATACGCCAGCAAGCCATTGGCGGCGGCGTAGGTGAGCATATCGGAAATAGCGGTATAATCATTTGTCGTGCCGTTTGCGACTGCTCCGAACATCTGAGGCGTGACATAACCAATACCGCCCAGAACAAACTTTTCAAGCGTTAGGCTTCCGTCTTGTACGGTGGTTGTAGCCTCCGGGTGAGCGTCGAGCCAATCGTCAACGGCGGCTGCGATGCCATCAAGAAAATGTCCATTCACTTCGTTTACGGCAGAAACGAGGCTTGACTTGTCATCCGTGTTGAGGCTGTCAAGATCACCTAATGCGCTCTTTAAGTCACCAACTTCTTCCGCAATGACCTTGTTTTGTACCTCAAGCCAAGGATTATAAGTTGTCGAACCACTACCTGTAAGCTGACGTGTATATTCGCTGCCGTCATAACAAAGCGCAATCTGATAGTAGTTGTCTGCCGTTGTAAGCACAAACGCATTCTTGCCGTTTACATAGGCGTTGGTGTAAATTGTTTTCGGGTTGGCGACATTGTACACAACGTTCGTTGTCGTGCTGTTGAAGGTGTAGGCGGTGGAGGCGGGCGCTTTGGTACTCAGCGCGTCCGCGACCGCTTTTGTCGTCGGATAAAAATCGTTGCTGAGCTCGTTTCCCGTGAGCGTCGTCTTTTTGTTTGACTTGACCTCTTTGGCGTTGATCACCGCCGCGAGATCGTCGGCGACCTTTTCGACGGTGATACTCTCGTCGGCGAGGTTTTCGGTGCCTACCGCACCCGCGGAAGCATCGAGCTTTGACGCCAGATCATCCTCGTAACCTTCAAGCAGCTCTATAGCGCGATCAACGATTCCCTTCGAATCAGGATCCTCGGGAGAAACATAATCGTTCGGACGCTTGCGCGGTGTGACGGGGATCAGAACGGTGCGCACGGTGTAGCCCTCTGTATTGCTCGCGCGGTAGAACACCCATGCGCGGGCTTTTGCCGCCGAGCCAAACTGTAAAAACTCATTCGGTATATCGCAGGTAGGCAGACTGTTTTCAGTTGCTGTCGCTTTTACGATCGCCTGAGCCATAGCGGCGTTCGCGAAATGCACCTGAATATCCGTTGAGGTCGCGGGCAAGCCCGAAAGCGCGAGCTTCTGCCCCGTGTCCCACTGATAAAGCGGTTCGGTCGTGACTGTCTTTTCGCCGCCTGAGAAATCGGCTGTAATCGTCAAATTTATCACTCCTTTTTATGTTCTGTATGTATATGTCTTGCGGACGAATGACGGAACTTCGCCGTTGAAGGTGTAGGTCGAGTTGCGCGGGTCAAGTATATCAACGTCAAACGAATTCAGAACCGGCACAACATCTACGCCGTTTACGTTGCTCGAGATCCGCGTCTTTTTGTCAACCTCAAGCGGCGCATAGCTGCTGCCAACAGCCGCCATATCCGTGGCCGCGACTTTAATCGGTCTGCCGCGGCTGATATAGTTGTTGAGGTCACGCTGGGCAACTTCCTTTAGCTTTGAAGCCGATGTAATACCCTCATATTGTGCGAACTCGATAATCCGTCCATAATCACGCACCGCGTAATTATTCTCAACGTAATAAATGCTGTCATTAACGTTATAGATATCGATAGTCTGCCGCTGGCCGTTGGAATCTGTGTAAGTTGATATTGGGAAAAGCGCTGTTGCGAATTTCTGTGAATTAGTCTCCGTTTCAAGGCTTTTGAGGTTCTGTGCGAGCCGTATTGTCTGAGAGTTATACTCAGTGAGCGCCGCCTTGAAAACAAACAGATTGTTTCCACCGCTGAACCTGAGCTGCACATAACCACCGATGTTTCTGATTACCTTGCTCTCGATTTCATCCCATGACTTAACGTATGAGGTCTGCGAGGTAGTAAAGGCTATGCTGTCGAATGCGCCGTTTGTTTCGTCAACAAAGGTGAATTGCTGGGCGGCGGTTACCTGGATATTATGAAGCGCAATCAGCTCGCGGAGAAATTCAACCGCTGTACAGACGTGTGCGCCTGGATCTCCGATCGGGTAAAGCCAGTGAGTTCCATTGAAGGTATACGGCCTCACAATGCTGTCGTTCAAATAACCGAGCACCCCCTCGCACTGGATTGTAAGCGTGTTATAGAAATTGCGGTGGATCTTAATGATACGGAATTTGTAGATCAGCGAATTGTTCCAGTATAAATTCACAACGCCCAGATATTCTTCAAAATAGCTATGGCACGGGTGGTTATACAGCACCGAGAACGTCAGCGAGCCGATTGTGTTTGTTTCGCGGTGGTATGCGCCCGAGACAATCTTTCTTGTATTATCAAACGGAGAATAAACTATATGGCGTGTCGTACCGATAACATATTCAATGCTATACATCAGAATTTGCCCTCCGTGAACTTGATAATCACATCGGCGGTAACGCTGCTGACGGCGTTCCATGAGCTTTGACTAATAAGCTTAACGGTCTCGAGCTTGATTTTCTGTGCTCCGCCCTTCATCAGGAAGTTTGTGATCGTTACCTCTGAACCGACAGTCTGAACGACCTCGCTGTAATTTGACGACAAGGTCGACACTCTCACCGCATAGGTGCTGAAATCTGGCGTTGTATTCGGAACAAGACTGTTGATCTTGATCGTGAGGTTAACCGGGGCGACGTCATTTTCGACCTCGATATATTTGGTTCCCGATAAGGTTTTTTCACGCAGAACAGTCGGCTCTGTCCTCCACCTGTACGGCTCCGCGTCAAGCGACAGAGTCATGTATACATAATTCCCATAGGGCGCGCGCTCGTCAACGGAGACGGAAGCCAAACCTCTCAGGCTGTAAAACGGATCGTCGTCCTCGACAACGGTAATTTGCCTGCCGTGGTACCGGTTGAGCTTTTCGACTGCCCGGCTGACTTCATGCGGCGTGCCGCCGAAGAAGAATTTATACGTCACCGGGCGGTTCTCGAAAAAGACTATGCCGTCGTAGTACGCCGAATAATCTACAACGCCGTCGCGCCCGGGTATATTCTCTGTCAGACGCTTCGGCTCGGGGTTATCGGCGGTACACTCGTTTTTAATAAGTATCATATCGAGGTCACGCGCCGTGTGGAGCTCGCTGTTAATCGATATTCCGTTGATAGCCTTCATCTGTTAACCACCTCGGTTCTTAAAGAATTCCACACTCGCAAGCTGTCGGTCGATCTCGCCGATCGTGCCGCCGACAAGCTTATTTTTGTCAACATACACGTCGATCGGACGGTTTGCAAGCTCCCTGATGTTC
>CAMHHL010000151.1 GCA_946184925.1 uncultured Clostridia bacterium
CTGTTGCTAGAAGGATAATAAAAAATTATAGTGATAAGAAAGAAGTCGACAAAGATGTTTACCGTTATTAGAACGTCGATATACACGGTTTTCATTTGATTCACCACCGTGTTAATTATCGCATATAAAGGTAATAAACATTGTCATTTTAGGTCAGGAGGTCAAAAATGCTTTTAGGCATCATCATTGGCACCTTCGTCGGGGCATTCTTGGGCGTCAGTCTGATGTGCCTGCTGTTCTACAGCCGGGGGTAAAGGAAAAAGGGACTGTGCGCTTACAGTCCCTTATTTCTGCAATAAAAAAGCGAAGCTCTGCTAAGCTTCGCTTAAATACTTTAATCTGTACCTACATAACTCGGGTCGCCGTGGATCACAATCTCGCCTTCACCCGGAATCTCGGGGTAATCGGTGTCGTTGTTTGCGTTGCTTTCCGAGCTCGACTGTGAGTTTGAGTTCGAGGCTTCACCGCTGTTCTCGTCGGCATTTGACTGAGCGTCTGAATGATAAGCCTCATTCTCGTTATTGTAGCTTTGCTCTGCCGAATAATTGTAGTTGTTTGCCTGAGAATCAGCGCTGCCCGCAGTTGTTGGAACGGTTGTTTTGGGCAGAGTACCTTTCGCGGTAGTCGGCTGTACAGCGGTGCTCGAGGGCGCGGTAGTCGTCTCACTGTTTTTATCTCCTTCACCACATCCCGCGAACAGCGAAATTGAGAGAGCTGCCATTGCCGCGACGGCAAATATGGTTATAATTCTTTGTTTCATAATATCAACTCCTTGCTAAAGCTAACGCCTTTATTATAGGTTCCGGGAATGGTTTTGTCAATAACAGGCAACGTTTTTTCCGTTAATTATCATGCTGCTTTCACATGATAATCACATGGAAAACCATATGAATTACCTTTTGTTATATACGATTTCCTCGCCGTAGGAATCCTCAACGATAAACTGGTTATTCTCAACACGGTAAGCGCGTTTCACGGGTGCAGTGCTTCCTTCAAAGGTTTCGTAGTAAATGCCGTCCTTTATTGTGTATGTCAGATTCATAACCTTGCCTGCCGCGTTATATGTTCCTGTTCCGTCGGGGTTGAAGGTATATACATATTCATCTCCGTAGAGATTAAGAGACCAGCTGCCTACGATGCTCTGATCCGCGTTTGCCGCAGCGCTTTCCGACTGAGCGGTTGTCGTCTGGTCAGAGTTTGTTTTGCCTTTGCATGAACAAAAGCTGATTGCGGTTACAAAGGCGGCAAGAATAATCACGGCTGTGGTTAAGAATTTTTTCATTAATATCGTTCCTTTCGAAATCATACTGAGTATATTGTATCACAAAGCTGAGTGTTTGTCTTTATCATTATAAAAATTTTTTTATTTTTTGTCAAATTCTTTCGTTTGTCTCGTGACACGCGGCGTCTATTATGGTAAAATATATAAAACAATAATAAAAAGGTATGTGGGATAATGAGTTTTGACAGGAAGAAACGCCAGCTAATAATTTTATCCGTTTTATTTGCGATTATTTTGCTTTTGATTATGATTTGTATTATAATCTCATTTAATAAATGCTCGTCTGACTCAGCCGATACAGCGGATACTGCCGCCTCGAGCGAGCCTGTAGTGCAGACGACAACTATGCCTGAGAAGTATATTATCGACGAAAATGTCAAGGTTATCAAGCAGGACGATCTTAAGGCAGGCTGCGAGACCTACGCCTGCACAATGCTGCTCAATATGCTCGGCTTTGATCTGGACGAACATACCATAGCCGACAATTATCTTAATTGTCAATTCGTGTATATGGGCGAAGAAGAGGGCGGCGAAAATTACGGCCCCGATCTGTACAGCGCTTTTGCAGGTACAGCCTACGGCGGTTGGGGAGTTTACGCTCCGTCAATGGCAAAAAGCATGAACAATTATCTGAAAGACCGGAAGTCAAACCTGAAGGCGTATAATATGGAGAACGTACCGCTTGAGGACTTGATTGATGAATATGTTTCAAAGGGTGTTCCCGTTATGGTATGGGCGACAACCGATATGGACGAGCCCTACGTATTTACCACATGGATCGTAAATTATGTCGACGAGAACGCGCGCACAAAACTGGGCGATACATTTTCATGGTACATGCACGAGCATTGCCTTGTTCTTATAGGCTATGACAGCGACAGTTATTACTTTGCCGATTCCACCGCAGGAAAGATATCTGTTTTCAAAAAAGACCTTGTTAAAAAGCGTTATGAGCAAATGGGTCAGCAGAGCATAGTTGTCAAATAGGTCGGTTGACTTTATATGTATATTGTGCTATAATCAATAAGTAAAAATTCAAAAAAAAGAGGTGATTAAAGTGACAAGCAGCGATAGTCATGGGTCGGGCAGAAGCGAAATTTCATTCAGTATCTATCACACGGACGCTTTCCTGTTCGTCGCTTTATTACACTGATTATTGATTTTTCAGCCTCTGTGCGGCCTGCGCGCAGAGGTTTTCTGTTTGTCCGTTTCTATTGTTAATTTCAAAAGAACGGGGGTCAAACAATGGCAAATGAAATAAACAACAAGACAGTTGAGACGATGCTGACAGAGCGTCCCGACTACGAAAACGAAATTATCCGCATTATACGCGGAAGCTACTCGCCTAAAACCGCTCAGGGAATGCTTGAGGACTATCACGGCAGCGATGTAGCGCAGGTTATGGAGAACCTCAATTCTCAGGAACGGAAGAAGCTGTACCGTATCTGTTCCGCCGAAATGCTCGCTGACGCGCTCGAGCACCTTGAGGAGGATGACGCGGGAGCATACTTGAACGAGATGGATCTCAAAAAGGCGTCCGCAGTCGTATCCATGCTCGAAACAGACTCCGCGGCGAATATCCTCAGAGAAATCCAGAAGGAGAAGCGCTCGCTGATCATCGATTCGCTTTCTCCGGAAATACGCAGCGATATCCGGTTGATCGCGTCCTTTGACGAGGACGAAATCGGCAGCCGCATGACGACGAACTGCGTTGTTATCCTTGATACGCTCACAGTACCTCAGGCGATGAACGAGCTAATCAGTCAGGCTGAGGAGAACGACAATATCTCAACCATTTTCGTAACTGACGAAACAGGCGAGTTCAGCGGAGCGATCGACCTGAGAGATTTGATTACAGCGCGCAGGAATGATACTCTTGATTCGATTACCGTCACTTCCTTCCCGTACCTTTACGCGCAGGAAACGATCGACGATTGTATCGAACAGCTCAAGAACTATTCCGAGGCGTCTATCCCCGTACTCGACAACAACAACCGTTTTCTCGGCGTTATCACCGCGCAGAACGTCATTGAGGTAATTGATGACGAGATGGGCGAGGACTACGCAAAGCTCGGTGGTCTGACCGCAGAAGAGGATTTGCACGAGCCTCTTTTTCAGAGTATCAAAAAGCGTCTGCCGTGGCTGCTTGCTCTGCTCGGT
>CAMHHL010000152.1 GCA_946184925.1 uncultured Clostridia bacterium
GCATTCTTGCGGTCGACCGACATAGCAAAAACGCCGTGTTCATCGAACTCAAACTTTGTAGTATATTTCGCTCTTTGTCCGCGCAGGAAAACGATACAACGGTCGAGCGGCATATTCAGCAGCGAAGAAGCGGGAACATCGGCGCGATGGGCAAAATGCGAAGCAGTCTTGATATCCTGGATACCCAGCACCAGCTGCTGGTCACAGTTGCCGACGATGGTATCCGCCTTAGCCGTATCGTAAAGGGCCTCGAGCTGCGAGAGCGACTGCAGGATGATGCTGCAGTATATCTCCCTGCTTCGGATATTGCTTGAGATTTTATCGAAGTCGGGGATATAAACATTGGTAGCGAAATCATCGAGATACAGTCTTACGGGAATATCCAGACAGTGATTATCGTACTCGGTATCCGCGCTCAGACATAGTGACTGCAATGTCTGCGTCCAGAAAAGGTTGATTGGTCTGTCCAATGAGCGGTCGGTATCGCTGACGCTGAGGAAAAGCGCGGTCTTCTGTCTGCCAAAGAGCGAGAAGTCGATTCTCTCAGGCATATTATAGATCTCGCGCAATTCCCTGAGCTCAAAGCTCGAGAGGTTGGTGCTCACAATGCCGAGGATGCTTCCCATCATTTTGTCAGCGGCGCCGATGCTTAAGAAAGCGTCATAGCGACGTGAGGCAAGGCTGTCGGGATACAGCTCCTTGTACTGGAACATCAATGATTTGAACGCTTTACCGCCGTCTTTTTCCATCAGTTTGCCGACGTGATAAAGTGTTTTCTCTTCATCGGGGAATGTTTCCATAACATACGCGATTCCGCTTTGCAGATACATACGAGCAGCCATATCCCAAAACGGGTCGTTTTTGGATAAGCTATCAATTACTATCTCAGAGATTTTGACGATATCCTGTTCTTTTGGAAAACCGGTGTCGTCAAAGCGTATGTAATCGAGCGGGTTATACCCGATATTGCTCTTCATGTTGACGAAATCCAGCAGATAAACGGTATAACCTTTGGCTCTGAGAAAATCGGCACATTCGCCGTAAAGCGATCCTTTTGCGTCGGATACTATCATGCTGGTATTTGCCTGCATTATATTCGGCTTTACATAATTTCGTGTCTTGCCGGACCCAGGAGGTCCGATAACGAGAACATTGTTATTGATTCCGCTTTTTCGGGTATCCTGATTTACAAAAACGTCGGAAGCGAGAATATTAACGGTATCGTATGCGGAGCGGTTGTCGGTATTTTTCTTATTGTTATTAATCATGATAAATCACTCCTTTTTGATTTAATTTATAAATATTGGCGATAGGTATAATGATAAAGTTTTCTGTGAGCCTGAAAAATTTTTTCTCATTTTCGGCGCGATTGAGGTTCTGAAAAGTCACACGCCCATAAGAATCATACGGCGGGTCATATCTGTTCATCACCTCTTCATATTTTCCGAGATACTCGCCTATATACTGAATACGGTCTGCAAATGACCGTCCGTCGGCGTGATAATCGTCTATGATTTTGCTGATTTCTTCGCTTGAGGTCAGCGCGTAAGCGGCGCTGAAAAACTGTTCTTCCGTCATCCAGCGCGTCCAGTAAAAGTATCGTGCATCGGTGCTGTTTTCGCACAGCCGATACATACTGTTCAGATATTCAGGGTCAAAGAGGCTTATGTCGGACGCACCGTTGTGGGGCTGCAATTCAAACCGTTTTTTGTCATTTATAACAAAACGGCCGTCTGCGGCAGATGCTTTGATAAACGGATATGCCGCCAGCATTTCGGCATTATCTTTTCTTTTTCTGCCGGTTTTTATCAGCTTATACACCGCGGAGCACAGCTCGCCGAAGGTAAGCGTGTCAAACAGCTCATCTTCGTCGGTATACTTGAACAGACCCGCATCATGCAGGTCTGTCGGGAAACTTTCATAGTATAAGCTCTGCATTTTAGTCTCAGAAAGACCCCGAAGCACCTTTTGACAGAACTCCGAGGTCAAATATAGATTATTTGCAGCAGAATCAATCTGTGTTTGATACGGTATTTTTTCCATCTTGTTCCTCCTTGACTTGAAAATTCTTATCTAGATAATCAATCAGCTCGTCGGCAAACTTGACGTTAATTGCCTCGGCTTCCGTGTTGCCGAAGAGCGTCTCACAGTACTTTTCGGCGTTGACCTGCGATACCGCATTGAGCAAGTACTCATAATAGCTCAATGCGACGTTTGGCGGCAAATCTTTCAAAATTGCCGTGATTGTGCCGAAAAGCAGTTGAAGTAACTCCGACCGTTCGCCCATCAAGTTAACATGGTACAGGCCGTCGTTGAAGTACGCGCACGCTACCGGTTTATTCGGAAATATCTTCTGTTCCAGTGCCTGGCGATACAGCAGCGCGTGCGTATTGAGCGTTGCCTGCTTCAGTTTTTCGTTTTTAATAGATGACATATTATTGTAATGAATTTTTATAATCATAATGGGTTCCTTTCTGCCCGCGGAATAAACCGCGGGCATTTATTTTTTGACAGGAAATTACAACAAACTGTATTATTTATTATTAATGAATATAAATTATACAAATTGTATTATTGCGGTAACATCTGTCAAATAAAAACAATTTATAGTCCCCGCTCAGTAGCGCACTGCGTGCGCACGATTTCTTGTTTGACCTATCTATCCTATCATTTCATTTTGTTGCCGATGGGGTAGGGGGTCTGAAATTTTGTCACATAACGCTGGATAAAGGTAGCGTCTATGACCGAGACCTCGCCGTCGCCGTCTATATCGCCGAAGAATTCTCTGTCGGTCGTTTTGGTCGGGTCAGAGGGCGCTTGTGTGGGTGCTTGGGTAGGCGCTGTGGTCGGCGCTTGTGTGGATGCTTGGGTAGGCGCTTGGGTAGGCTCGGTCGGCTGTCCGCCTAAAGAAACGAATTTAAAGCCGTTATCGTTCGCGTAGCGCTCAGCCTCTGTGCCGCTGTATCCGTATATAGTAAAGCCGCTGACCTTTAAATCAGTGCCGAAATCGACGTCGTTGTAGTACCCGAAAGCTTTTTCGCGGATAGAGGTAACCGACGCGGGGATGGTAACGCTCTTGAGCTTTTCACAGCCGTAAAACGCATATTCACTAATACTCGTGACGGATTTGCCGATAGTTATACTCGTCAGTCCCGTGCAGCCGCTAAACGCTTTCCAACCGATACTCGTGACGGAGTCGGGGATATCTATGCTTGTCAGGCTTGAGCAGCCCTTAAACGCTTCCCCACCGATACTCGTGACGGAGTCGGGGATAGTCACGCTCGTCAGGCTTGTGCAGTCGTAAAACGCACCACTACCGATATTCGTGACGGATTTGCCGATAGTAACGCTCGTCAGGCTTGAGCAGCCCTCAAACGCATAATGATCGATACTCGTGACGGAGTCGGGGATATCTATGCTTGTCAGGCTTGAGCAGCCCTT
>CAMHHL010000153.1 GCA_946184925.1 uncultured Clostridia bacterium
TCGACTGTCTTGTTTGACGGTCTTAAGATGTCGATAAGACGCTTGTGGGTTCTGATTTCGAACTGCTCACGGCTGTCCTTGTACTTGTGTACCGCGCGAAGGATTGTAACAATCTGCTTCTCGGTGGGGAGCGGTACGGGACCTGAAACTCTCGCGCCTGTGCGCTTTGCCGTAGCAACGATTCTCTCAGCGCTCTGATCGACGAGAGAGTGATCGTAACCCTTTAATCTTATCCTGATTTTTTCCTTGACTGCCATATCGTCGCCTCCTTAAAATTTTTGTGCGTTGGTTCGCCGTTTGGGTTATATGGCAAACCCCCGGCACTCTTTTGCGTCGAGCGCGTTACTCTCAACGCTCTGTTAGGCGGGCTGATCGCGCTCAGATTCCAGAAACTCACCCGGGTGTTTCCTCACCCCGCATGAAAAAAACCGACTCACTATTCAGTTCATCGGCGTACATCTGAACGCAAAAAGAGCATAGTTATGGCAAAGCAACCCACTTGCCGCAAAAATACCCTTGTTTCATTGTAATCGCCCGGTTTAAAATCGGACATACTCCACGGAAAAACCGGCATCTTTCAGCCGCAACCTCCCGCTTCATCGCATATCAGTGTGCAGTCACGCAAGTGTTATTATAGCGCATTCAAGCCGTTTTTTCAAGTCTTGGAGCAAAATCGGGCGAAAAATCACTTGTAGAACTTTTCCGAACATCAGATGTAATTTTTGTTAACTTTGCTATATTGTCAAATCGGGAACTTCGATTTATAATTTAAATACAGTCAAATATTGTCTGTCCTAAAATCAGAACCAGAACTTTACAACCTAATCACCGAAAAGCGAGGAGATAGCTATGATTCACGCCTACTACGGCGACGGAAAGGGCAAAAGCACCGCCGCAGCGGGCGCTGCTCTGCGTGCCGCAGGCAACCGTATGCGCGTTATGTACGTGCAGTTTCTGAAAACCGAAAACACCGGCGAGCGGCTCGCACTGCAGTCGATCGACGGGATAAACCTGACCTCGTGTCCGCTGGAGCTTAAGTTCACCTACGAGATGGACGACCGCGAGCGTCAGCAGGTCAGCATGATGTACCGCGGGATATTCGAGCGCGCCGTATCGATCACACTGTCCGACCGCTACGACATGATCGTGCTCGACGAGGTGTTTGACGTTATCAACGAGGGAATGCTCAGTGAAAGCTCTGTGTTTGAGTTCATTTCGAACGCACCGAACAACATTGAGATCATCATGACCGGCAGAAAGCCGCCGAAGAGGTTCATCGACGCGGCGGACTATGTCACGGAGTTCAAGAAGCACAAGCACCCCTACGACAGAGGCATTCAGGCGCGAAAAGGAATAGAATATTAATTGAAAATTGAAAGTTGAAAATGGAAAATTAAATAGGTTTTCTCAAAGACAGGCGCAACAGCCGCAAACGAAAGCGTCTGACCCGCCGTTTATGAAGCGTCGGGGTCAAATGAACCTCTCCTAAGACGGAGAAAGCGCCCACCGGCGCCGCCATTAATTTTCAATTTTCCATTTTACAATCGAGTAGGAGGCTGCCCATTAATTGAGCAGCCGACCTCTCACACCACCGTGCGTACGGTTCCGTACACGGCGGTTCAATAGTTTGAGTGCAGTACCTTGTATCTGTTGAGTATGTCATCATACCCGACGGATGCAAGGTATTCGTTTGTTAATGACCTGTGCAGAATATAACTATCGGCAATTCGCCAATATGCTTTTCTGCTGTTCGCCCACTCCCACGCTTTAGAGTTGTTAATGCCAAGCCGCACAAGGTTATCGTGCTTTGTCTTGATTTTCTTCCACTGCTTCCAATATATCTGCCGTATTCTGCGCCTAATCCATTCATTAAGTCGCTTGATGTGGCTCTCCATATCGGCTATGGAATAGTAGCCAAGCCAGCCTGTTGTGTAACGCTTTAAGCGTTTGAGTATCATCTCCACCGACCTTGCCTGTTTGCGGCTCGTCAGTTCTCGGATTTTGTCCTTGAATCGCTTGATACTCTTTTGATGTGGGCGTATTCCTGCCTTTCGTCCTGTTTTGTACAATGAAAATCCCAGAAATTTCAGTCTGATCGGTGAGCCGACCTGACTTTTCGTTTGGTTGACTTTCAGTTTCAGTGTACCCTCCAAGAATTTCACGCAGTTTGCCATTACTCTTTCGGCTGCTCTGCGGCTTTTGACATAGATGTTGCAGTCGTCGGCATATCTCACGAATTTATGTCCCCTGCTTTCAAGCAGTCGGTCAAACGCCGTAAGATAAATGTTGCTCAAAAGCGGTGAAAGGTTACCGCCTTGCGGCGTTCCCTCTCTTGTCGGACTAATCAAGCCGTGCTCCATTACGCCGCTTCTCAGATACTTGCGGATTAATTGCACGACTCTTTCGTCCTTGATTTGCTCCCTTAGCATACCTATTAGAATTGCGTGGTTCACAGTGTCGAAATACTTTGCAAGGTCTAAATCCACCACATAGCGGTAGCCCTGTTCGTAGTATTCGAGTGCTTTGCTTATCGCCTGATGTGCGCTGCGTTTCGGGCGAAATCCGTAACTGCTGTCGGAAAACAGCGGTTCATACATCGGTTGCAGAACCTGTACGATTGCCTGCTGTATCATTCGGTCAACGACCGTTGGTACGCCGAGCTTTCGCACTCCTCCGTCCGGCTTCGGTATTTCCACCCTGCGCACCGCCTGCGGCTTGTACCTGCCGCTTTTCAGCGCGTTGAGCAATTCCCCGCGGTGTTCCTTTAGGTATGGCAGCATTTCCTCTACTGTCATTCCGTCAACTCCTGCCGAGCCTCCGTTTCTCTTGACTTTCAGGTATGCCTTGTTCAGATTATTTCTGTCAAGTATCCTTTCAAGCAAGTCCTCTGCACCGTCTCTTCTCTCCGTTTCAGTCAAAGCAATACTGCACGCTCCCCTGTTACTCTCTGTTTCCAACATACCCTCGCAGGGGCAGCCGGCTTGCGCCGTTTTCTGTGGTCTTTGCATTGCTCCTTCCTCCTTTCGTTTCCAAGACTGCTATTGTTCGGTCCTTCCCGAAAAATACCTTCGGTACTATGACCTCTGCTGACTTCTTGCAATTCAGCCGTACGTCACCGCACGGGTTCGGCGGGTGTCAATCTTCCTGTCCTTCGCCGCCTTGCAAGACCTCCCCGATTAAGAACAGTAACCTTCCTCTCATATATCTGCCGCATTTACACCACGGGGTTCGTGCAGTATTGGACTTTGTCTTGTTGAGCAGACTCGTCCGCCCCGCAAATGCCTTATATGCGATTTCTGTTCGTCAGACCGAGAGTTTGCCTTAGGCTTACTTCAGATTCCGCCTCACAACGGACACCCTTGCCCTCAGCTAACACTTCCTACTGCCAAGCGTGTAGCGGACTTTCACCGCCTAGTTACTGCCCATTTCGGGCAAACT
>CAMHHL010000154.1 GCA_946184925.1 uncultured Clostridia bacterium
ATCACCAAGCTTACACGGCAGCTCCACGAAGCGGGAGCGGTCTTTGAAGTGGTCGCATATAGGGCTTCCTTTTTCGGCTTCAAGCATTGCGCGTCTAACTTCCTTTTCAGTTTCATACGTCAATTCACACTTCTGCTGATAATGCATTCGACACACTTCGTAATGATAACACTCTTTACAGCTTCCCATCACTCGCTCACCTCCGCTTCGATGATTGTTGGAGCAGTTCTAATATCGTTAAGAATGCACGTAACACCGCAGATAGCACAAGCTCTTATGTGACAGTTATTGCAACGGCTTTTGACATTATTATAAATAGCTTCTTCGTCAATCAGCCTGCCGTGCGGGGTGGGGATTTCAGTGATGGGATAACGCTGAATGTTGTGACCGTTATCGTAAAGGCTTGCAAATTTTGAGTCAATAACGAGTTCCACGGAGTTGTCAGGGTGTACCAAAATAACACACTTGTATGCGGTGTCCTTCTCTCCGTTAACGGCTGCATGTTGCGGAAGCTTCATATCTTTGATAATCAGGCTCATTCCTCCACCGCCTCCAATTCCGCGACTCTGCGCCGCAGTTCAAGTATTTTCTCCTCGTACTCCGTCAACTTGCGGAAGCTCAGCAGCGCCATTATGGTTGTACCGATCATACCGCCGACGAATACGCCGACGATCGCGGCGATGATGTTTTCAATCATTCTGTTTCCTCCGAATTCATGTAATATCTGAGTACCTTTTGACATAGCCTCAAAACTACCCTGAGTTTATTCAATGCCAAATGAAGCTCCCGACACAATGCCGAAGGAGTAATGCCAAGCTCTTTGGCTACTACCTTCTGCGGCGTATCTTCGCAGATTACGCGCATGACTATGTATTTCTGCCGTTCCTTCAATATTTCGCTGACTGCATCGTTTTGAACCGACAACAATGCCTTGATTTCTCTCACGTTGGTTGTTTCCTTGCGTTTATCAAAAGAATTGAAGCAAGGTGAATAGCTTTCGTGATAATCTACCTGATTGTACATTTCTCCTCCTTCGTCCACAGCTCACACCCGAACCCCGTCCCGATGCGCGTCACATGCGGGCATCGCTTACAACAATAGACACACACCCACGCGCCGCGCCTGGAGTAGGGGCATTTTCGGATGGTTGCAAAGAACGGTTCATATTTGTGACCGCACCTTGCACATTTTTTTATATTTGTATTTTGTATAGTTGACAATTTTCTTCCTCTTGTAGCCACCTGTAACCACTGACCTTTGAAAAGCGGTTACAGTTTTTTGGGCTTATCCATGGGCTTTTTGAGAGGTTGTAACCGGTGTAACCAGTGTAACCGGTATTTTTCTCGCACATGTAACACAACGTTTTTATTTTTTTAATTCAAATAATTTGAATTTCAATATATAGATTTGATTAAAAAAAGCGGTTACAGCGGTTACAACGGTTACACGTCCTCAAAAATGGCTTATCCATGCGGATTTTAGGTGTAACCAGTTTTTGCATTTTTTGGTTCCATTTTGAAAAGCGGTTACAAATCAGTCAAACGGCAGGTCATTGTCCGGCTCTAAAATCTCGTCGTCATCCGGTCTGAGAATCGCAACGCAGCGCGGATTTCCAAAATCGGCTATCCTGTGATTGATTGTCAATCGGTTCGCACTGTGCTTTATCAATTCATTTTTCGCCGCCCAACTGAGAAAAGCGCGCGCGTTATATCCGTTATCGGTCAAAATCTGGTCGAATTTGGATTTGATGATATAGACGTAATCAGACCGCGCGTCGCCGTAAATTTCGCCGGTGTAATTGTCGTTATTCTGCGCGTTGAATTTGGCATAGTTGGCAACAACAAAGTCATTGAGAAAGTCGTAACAGCGGCGGTTCAGGTCGATGTCGGCTTTCGTCACTAGAAACGGCTTGATGTCGCTGACGGTCAGTCGCTTGCCGTCCTGAAAAATCACTTTCTCGGTCAGCTCGTCGGCGGTCAGAATCAGACTTGCCGCCATTGCCTGCTTGTCCGTTACGTCGGATTGATTGGCGAAAGCCTTCATGTATTTTAAGCGCGTTTCAATCGCTCTCTGCAGGTTTTCCTTGCTCCTTTGCAGCCAGTCTACCCACAACGGACCTGCAAGCCCATAATGCTGTTTCATTCTCGGCACCAGTTCAACCGGCTTTGAGATAACGATACGTCCGGAACATTCGATTTCGATAACGCGGTTGATTGCGCCCTCGCCAGAAGCCGCCGTGGATATAGGCGTTTCACCGTTGGTGATGATGATATTGCTCCATGTGTTCAGTTTCTGCAAGCCGCCTGTTTTCTTTCCCCGGTCACGTCCGATTCCTTCACAGAGCTTGTATACAGTGTCGTCGTTGCCCTTTGCCGATTTTGCAATCTGGAATTCGTCAAGCACCATCGGCAAAGAATTGAGAAACCCGGCAGTCAGCTCCTGAGATACCGCCGTGCCGTTAAAGGTTTTCATGTAATCGCCTATACCCGGAGAAGCCCAGACCGAGCACGCAAACAACGTGCCGACGGTCTTTCCGGTGCCGCTTCCTCCCCACAGGTGAAGGAAGAACGGCAGACAATCGCACGGCTCAACCAGAACCGAAGCGAACGAAGCCGCCAAAAGAATTCTGGAGCTGGGGTCTGGTTCGCTGCGGACTTCATACGCCATCTTTCGCCATTCATAGAAATCCCCCTCCATCTTGATGGCACGGAACATATGCCTGAAACTCTCTTCTCCGTCAAAAATCAAGTCCTCAACATAAGGGCTAAAGCCGTGTCCCTTTATCCAGCCGAGCCTTCCGACGGATTTCTTCTCGGGGATCAAGTCATAGTTGAGCGCTTCCATGTCGGTTAAAAACTTGACAAGCTGCTTGGCATTCTCACTGTTGACCGCGATTCCGGCGCTTGCAAGCTGCACGATTTTTGACGCACTGGCAAGCGTTTCCTTGTCCGCGATGACCTCGCGCCAAATGTTGCCTTTTCGATATTTCAGTCTGAGCTTTTCCGTGTTGTCGTCGATGTTGACGATTCGCTCCACCGGCATGATAGGATGATTGCATACCTCGATTTCGTTATCGAAGCGGTCAGTATAAAATACGTCCTCGCGGCACACGTACTTGCCGCAGGAGAGTTCCATAGGCTGACCGTCGAATTCCGTAAAATTGACGAAAACTTGCTTGCTTTCGGGATGGTACTGCGCCATATAGGACTTATACTTTGAGTTAAATCCCTTGACGCCTACCGCCTTTGCCCGAAGCTCCACAAGCTCGCGTGCTTGTGCGTATTTCAATCCGTCTTTAATGAATAAATATACAAAATCATAAGGGACGGTTGATTTGAGAAAATCGTCGCGCGTAAATGTTTCGATTTTGCCAAAATCGCCCATAACCTCCACGGCTGTTTCTGC
>CAMHHL010000155.1 GCA_946184925.1 uncultured Clostridia bacterium
GGCAGTGAATGATGTTTGTTTTGTCAAGACGGTACTCAATCTTACCTGCCTTAGCTTCCTTAACAGCTCTGGCGATGTCAGGTGTAACGGTACCTGCCTTGGGGTTAGGCATAAGACCTCTGGGTCCGAGGATTCGACCGAGACGGCCTACAAGGCCCATGCAGTCGGGAGTTGTGATGAGAACGTCAAAGTCCATCCAGTTCTCCTGCTGAATCTTCTGAGTCATATCCTCAGCGCCTACAAAATCAGCTCCGGCCTCCTTGGCGAGATCCTCGTTGGGCCCCTTGCAGATAGCGAGAACCTTGACGTTCTTGCCTGTTCCGTTCGGGAGAACGATTGCGCCTCTGACCTGCTGGTCAGCGTGACGTCCGTCAACGCCGAGTCTTACGTGAAGCTCAACAGTCTCGTCAAACTTCGCGGTAGCGGTCTTGATAACTGTGCCGATAGCCTCGTCAATATCATATAATTTTGTTCTGTCAACAAGCTTTGCGCTGTCAACATATTTCTTACCGTGTTTCATCAGTATTCCTCCATAATTAGGTGGTCAAGCGGATATTCCTCCCACCCGGATGTGTCTAAAATCAGTCTACTACTTCGATACCCATAGATCTTGCTGTACCGGCGATCATACTCATAGCAGTCTCTATGCTTCCGGCATTGAGATCGGGCATCTTAGTCTCAGCAATTTTCTGAACCTGTTCACGGGTAATCTTAGCTACCTTAGTCTTGTTCGGAACACCGGAACCGCTCTCGATTCCGCATGCCTTCTTAATAAGTACAGCAGCAGGCGGTGTCTTTGTGATAAATGTGAAAGAACGGTCTGCGTAAACTGTGATGACAACAGGGATAATGAGTCCTGCGTCCTGTCTTGTGCGCTCGTTAAAATCCTTTGTGAACGCAACAATGTTAACACCATGCTGACCGAGTGCCGGTCCAACAGGCGGTGCCGGAGTCGCTTTTCCGGCAGGAATCTGCAGCTTAATTAAGCCAACTACCTTTTGAGCCATTGTGTTTGCACCTCCAAAATTCGTGGTTAATTGCGGAACTATTAGTGGAGTTCCTCCCACAGGGAACCGGACGGCTCCCAATTATAAGCATAAGCTCAAATGCTAATCTTCAACCGGTTCCGCCTGACCTAACTCAAGCTCAACCGGGGTTTCGCGTCCGAACATTGAAACAACAACGCGGACATAGTTCTTGTCGGCGTCCATCTCGTCAACGATTCCGACGAAGTCCTCAAGCGGACCGTCGATAATGCGGACTGTGTCGCCTACCTTGTAGTTTACATCAACTACTCTGGTCTCAACGCCGAGTCTGTAGACTTCCTCATCGGTGAGGGGAACAGGCTTGGACGAAGGTCCGACGAAGCCGGTGCATCCGCGGATGTTGCGGACAACATACCATGTTTCATCGGTGTAAATCATCTTGACAAAAACGTAGCTCGGGAAAATCTTATGCTCGACTTCTTTAATCTTGCCGTCGGTATTCTCGGTTACGATTTCCGTCGGGACCTTTACTTCTACAATCATATCCTGAAGTCCGCGGTTCTCGACCGTGGTCATCAGGTCTCCGGCTACCTTGTTTTCATAGCCCGAGTAAGTATGAACAACATACCATTTAAGTGTTCCGTCTGCCATTTTGATTCGTCCTTTCTTATAATAAGCTCAACGAACCGCAATCAGAACTTCATTACAAGTCCCAACAATGCATACAAACCGGAATCAAGCGCGAATATGAACACGCCGGCTACAACAATAACGCCGAGAACGATGAAAAAGTTCTTGGTTGTCTGCTTGGGGCTCGGCCATGTAATCTTCTTGATTTCGCCCTTACATTCACGAAGGTAGTTCCAGATACGCTTAAATCCGCCCGGCTTTTTGTTGTTCTTCTTTGAAGAAGCCTTTGCGGGGGCTTTCTTCTCAGCAGTTTTCTTTTCAGCCATTTCGTACCTCCGTTATTTTGTCTCTTTGTGAAGAGTGTGCTTTCTACAGAATCTGCAATACTTGTTCATCTGAAGTCTGTCAGGGCTGTTCTTCTTGTTCTTCATTGTGTTGTAATTGCGCTGTTTGCATTCTGTACAAGCTAATGTGATTTTTACTCTCATTGACGGCACCTCCCGTTATTTTCGGAAAAAAATTTTTTGCCAAACGGCAAAATCAGCCTCCCTCAAAGGAACCTTTGTGCGTATTTGCGGACGCAAAAAAATAAGCCCCTTACACGAGGTAAGGCTATTCTATCACACTTGTCAAGAATAGTCAAGGGCTTATCCAAAATATTTTTTGATAGTTTTAGTTTAATAATTCCCGGCTAAAGACACCTTATCTCTGCTGATCCTGAAGGCGCTGAGCCATTGTTCTTTTCTTTTTCTTAGGTTTTTCGGGCTTTACCTTCTTGCCCTTGAACTTGAGGGCGTTCTTCCACGCCTTTTTGAGGTCGTCGGAGAGGTACTCTCTCACGAGGTCATACTTATCCTCCGGCAGAGCATTGAGAATTACAATAGTAATAATCGAACGTGTATCGGCGTCGCCGTTGCCGTACTGAGTGCTCAGGAGCGTAATCAGCTTCTCGACGTCCTTCTTGCTGCCCTTTGAAACGAGCTCATTGACCTTCGGAACAACCGAAGCCCTTGTAAAGGTTACGCCGCGGAAGGGATAGTAGTGATCCTCCTCGTACTTAATCTCCGCCTTGAGCTCCGGGAAAATCGAAACCAGTCTCTTCGAAAGGAACAGCGGATCGGCGTTGCCGTCATCCTCGTTCTTCTTCTTTTTTTTCTTTGTAGTTTTCAGGCGTTTTGCGGCTGTGGAGCCGGTACAGTTCTCAATAAAGTCATTCGCGATTGAATCGGCTTCCTTCTGAGTATCCTGCTCGGGGTCGAACATCCATGTCGCGAGGGTTTTCCATTGATTATCCGGTCCTTCCTCTGTCATAGCGCAATGACGCATAACCATATGCATCTTATCCGTAAAATACACAACGGAATAGGCGGAGTTCTCGGATGTAAACAAAGCGACCATTTCGCCTTCGTTTCCGCTGACCTTCTCGCGCTTGAAGCCCTGCGGCTCGAGTTTTTCAAAAACCTTATCGGCTATACTGTTAAAAGCAACATTTATATCCATATATATCATTCCCTTTACGTAATTAAAAGCATTATACCATTCCACCGCAACCTTTGTCAATATTTTTATTCTCTACCCTGTTAAGCGACTTCTCCTATCCGACGTTTGGTTTGGGCTGTGTGTTGCTGTCCTATCAAACGCTCTTTAAGTTGTAAGTTGTAAGCGGTAAGTGGTAAGTTGTGGTCGAGTAGATAGGCTGAATAGGAAAACGACGTTGCTGCGCCGACAGTATTTTTATGCTTGCTGCGCAAGCAGCATATTTATTC
>CAMHHL010000156.1 GCA_946184925.1 uncultured Clostridia bacterium
TAATTAGATTTGGGATGACGTGAATGTATAAAGCCTGCTGTGGTTTTGGACATAGAGAAGTATTTTCAAATATTTCGGGACAGCTTGATAAGGCGCTGCTTGAAGCTGCCGAAAAAGGCTGTAAGATTTTCTATACGGGAGCAATGGGTGAATTTGACAATCTCTTTTCCTCTGCTGTCCGCAATGCAAAGAAAACTTATCCCAATATCAAGCTGATATGTGTCAAGCCATATTTTACAAATGACATAAACACCGATAGGGATTACTACAACGCTATGTATGACGACGTGATCATTCCTCCCGAAATTATCGGCGTACACTACAAAGCCGCCATTAAAGAACGCAATCGGTGGATAATTGATAACTGCAACGTTGTTTTGGTTTACATCATCCGCGATTACGGCGGAGCTTTTGACGCAATGAAGTATGCGTTAAAAAGGAAAAAGTATGTCATTAAGGTATGATCTATGCATCGTTTTTTTCTTCTGTTGGAATTTAAGGTAACACCACGCCGACCGCGTAAAGCGACAGGGCAGTCCGCGGCAGCGTGACGCTGCACCCAATTCGCGCTACTAAACAACATAGAAAACCTTCCTTCCGCGCCCGCGTTTTGACGCGCCGTTACAGGAAGGTTTCCTATAGCTTTATTTCTCCAAAGGCGCGCTTCTTGCCGCATGGCGGCCGTCACGTTCCTGAAAATTTTTGCAAAGGAATTGTCTTTGATACCGCTTTTCTCAACGGGACAATGATTACCGATACGATTACCGCAGCAGTTGCAACCTGCAGAATGTTGCCGGGAATTGAGCTTATCGGCACAAAAATGTTTTGATAAATGATCGCCTCGGCAATGTAATAGCCGACAACTTTTATTGCGCAGGCGATGGCAAACGCGATCACATACCAACCGAGTTTTTGCTTATGCTCGGCGATCAAGCCCGTCACATATCCCATAAGCCCGACGATCACCAGAGTGAACGGCGCCCAGAGCGTCCATCCCGAAAGCAGGTCGAACAGCGCCATACCAACGCCTCCCGCGATCGCTCCGACCTTTCTTCCGTACAGGATCGCCGCGATAAACAGCGGCACGTTGCCGAGATGGATAAGTCCTCCGTTCGCGGCGAGCGGAAGGCGTATATTGACAAACGCGGTAAATACATAGGTTAAAGCAATGAACAAAGCGGTAACAGATAGAAAATAAATCGACGCTTTGCTCACAGCAGCTTTCTCTGTCATTTGGCATCGATCCTTTCTATCAGTATTGGCAACGCTCTTTCAAAATCAACGCCGTACCAATTCGAGCCGGGAGTTTCTTTTGTGAGCCGTATGCTTTCCGCCGTAAAATCAGCCGCAGCTTTTACGCTGTCCGAAACGGATTTTCCGCGAAGCAGCAAACCTGTGAAAGCTGAGCTGAAAACATCGCCTGTTCCGTGATAGGACGCGTCTATCTTGTTTTGAGCATAAAAACCGAAATCTTCTGTTTTGCTGTCATAAATCAAAACACCGTATTTGCCGTCAAATGCAGCTCCTGTCAGCACAACGGTCGAAGCGCCCTGTGCGGCGAGCTTTTTGACAACTTCTTTTGCGAACTGCTCGTCATAGCTTTCGCGGTAGGGCGTATCGGTCATCAGGCAGGCTTCGGTAATGTTCGGCAAAACGATATCCGCCTGAGCCGCGAGCCTTGCCATCTCCTTCGGGAAGCTGCTGTCAAAAGCCGGGTAAAGCTTGCCGTTGTCCGCCATAGCAGGATCGACTATCACAAGGTCTCTCTCTCGTTTCAGGCTGTTGATCAACGTCAGTACCTTATCGATCTGCTGCGCCGAGGCGAGATAGCCGGTGTAAAAGGCGTCAAAGGTGATGTTTTCATCCTTCCAGTGCTTTGCGATAGGAAGGATCTGATCGTCCAAATCCTTGCAGGTGAAATTCTTAAACATTGTATGGGTTGAAAGCACTGCGGTCGGCAGGATCGCCGCTTCAACGCCCGTTGCCGAAATGATCGGGAGCGCTACGGTCAGAGAGCACTTTCCGACGCACGAAATATCCTGAATAGTTAATATTCGTTTCATTTACAAACACCTCATTTTTTTAGCTTATATATATCCGATAGCCTGTTGAGAGCAACGTTCAATGTATCGTTTTTCTTAGCGAAGTGCAGGCGAATCAGGTGGTTGACGTTTTCACGGAAGAAGCTTGAGCCGGGTACCGCGCCTACGCCTACCTTTTCGGCGAGCTTTTCGCAGAAATCAAGGTCGCTTTCATAGCCGAATTCCGAGATATCGAGCAGCACATAATACGCGCCCTGCGGATTTGTGTGGGCGATCCCGATATCGTCAAGCCCCCTGAGGAACAAATCGCGTTTTTCGGTGTATTTATCGGCGAGCCGACTGTAATAATCGTCTCCGAAGCGCAGTCCTGTCACCGCCGCCTCCTGCAGGGGCGCAGCTGCGCCGACAGTCAAAAAGTCGTGGACCTTCTTTGCCACGTCGATAATATGCGGCGGTGCAATGATATACCCCAAACGCCAGCCGGTGACGGAATAGGTTTTTGAAAGCGAGGAGCAGGAGATCGTCCGCTCCCACATATTGGGCAACGAAGCAAAATAGGTATGCTTGTGCGGCGCGTAAACAATGTGCTCGTAAACCTCGTCAGTGATCACAAACACGTCGTATATTTCGGCGAGATCGGCAATGATTTTCAGCTCGTCATAGGTAAACACCTTTCCGCAGGGGTTGGAGGGATTGCAGAGGATCAACGCCTTGGGCTTTTGTCTGAAAGCTGCTTCCAACTCGTTTGGATCAAAGTTGAATTCGGGCGGATAGAGCGGAACGTATATCGGTTCCGCCCCCGACAGAATCGTGTCCGCGCCGTAGTTCTCATAAAACGGCGAGAACACGATCACCTTATCACCCGGATTGGCAACGGTCATCATAGCCGCCATCATCGCCTCGGTGCTGCCGCAGGTGACGACGATCTCCGCGTTAGGGTCTATCCTTCTGCCCATGAGCCGCGACTGCTTTTCGGCAAGCGCCTCGCGGAAATTCTGCGCGCCCCATGTGATGGAATACTGATGAAAATCCTCGTTTGACACCTCTGCGAGACGGTCAAGCAGTTCGCGCGGCGGTTCAAAATCGGGAAAGCCCTGAGAGAGATTCACCGCGCCGTATTTATTTGAAATTCTCGTCATGCGGCGGATGACGGAATCCGTAAAGGTTTCGGTTCGTTTGGATAGTGCGGGCATAAAAGTTCCTCCATCGTTATTATTTGGGCTGTTTTATGCCCTATTATATACTTATTAAATGACGTATTCAAGGTTGCGCTCGTCAATAACGCGCTTTGACTTGTGCTCGGAGCGTGTGTCAAGTCCGCCGTCGGGATGTACGACGAC
>CAMHHL010000157.1 GCA_946184925.1 uncultured Clostridia bacterium
CGCTGTCATACATCACGCAGGGATTCATCACCGCGGCGTTCTCAAAGTCCAGCTCGGGCTGCATGATCGGATTGCTCTTTTCACGGACAAAATGAACCCCGTCCTCGCTTGTTGCAAGACCGATTTTGCTGACGTCACCATTTTGGCCCGTATAGTACAAGTACCATATGCCATCCTTGATGACAAAGCAACCGCGGTTCAGGTTATCCTCCCATGTATCGGGTGTCGCTTTGAGCAGCTCGCCTCGCAGGAACCACTCTGTACCATCCTGTGATGCGTACATCTCCAGCGAACGGTTTTTGCGGTTGGACACGCACATCAACAGCTCTCCGCCGACCTCACGGACAAATGGGTCGAACATGCTGCCCCCGTCCTCACGCCGAAGCACGGGGTTCGCTTTGTACTTCACGAAGGCTCCCGAGGTCGGCGGATAGTCATAAGAGTGCCTCTGGTTCAATGTTCTGTCGATCTTGCGCTTTAAGCGCTTTATCTTATCAGTCATTTGCAATCTTCCCGATGGTTTTGATATAATTCTCGGCAAAGGTTTCTACCGTAAAGTCCTGATCGAAAATTCTCTTTACATCCGCGCCGAGAGCCGCGCGCTCACGCGGCGTTTTCGCCTTCATGGTTTTGAGCTTGAGCACAGCCTCTTCAACCGTACGGTAAAACAGAAAGCCGTCGGACTGATAGCGTTTAAAATACTTATTACCGCCGGTCTCGCTAAGTACCATCGGTATACCGAGCGAGATCACCTCCAAGAGAACGAGGTCAAAATAGGTTTCATGGTTCGGAAGTACAAAAACATCCGAGGCAGCGATCAGCGAATGGGGATCGTTTGTCCAGCCCACCTCGATCCACCTGTCGTTTTTGAGGCGGTAGATCGGCCCCTCAACGCCGGCGATCAGGAAATAAACATCCTTATCCGCGAGCATTTTCTCACCGATTTTCTTCAAATCGCCATAGCCCTTGATCTCATTATGGCGCCCCGCGTAGCTGATCAGAAAAGCATCCTCGGGTATCCCGTACTTCTGCCGTATCTGAGAACGCGGCACCTTTGCGGTGCAGGGCATAATACCCGTTGTCATATATCTGTACTTAGAAGCAACGCGCAACGACGCGTATCTCTTCCACGTATTGAAATACGGCTCCTCCGCTTCCTCACAAGGGAAGATGATATAGTCAGCCCGCTCAAACGCGTATCTGTCCAGTTCCTCGAGCCTGTCAATTTTTTTCTTCAGAAGTTTATAATCGAAAGGATTCAGCTTATCGATCCTTTCCTTATAAATACCGCAGGGAGCATGTGAGGTCAGCAGTACCTTGCCCTGATAATCCTTCAAAAAATTCCTGCACAAATACATTTTCTCAGTGCTGTGAAAATGTATCATATCATACTCGTGCATCGAATCATCCACCGGAAAGCTCTTATTCACAAAAACAGCGTCGTTCAGCGCGCGGCGTATCTCCAGTATCCGCTTGGGAATCCGTTTTTTCAGTCCGGCGTTATTCTCCAATCCGGTCGGAAACTGACCGTAAAAGGAAATTTGAAAGCTGCCGTTATCAAAGCCTCCGATTTTTTCAAGGCCGTTCTTGAGATTATAAAGATAACCCGCAGGGCCGCCCTTAGGGCTCAAACAGCTCTCGGGATAATAAATCAACAACTTTTTCATGACTGCCTCCCGGCGTCGATTACCGCCTTGATCTCGTCAAAAAATGTCTCTCCGGTTACGCGCTCCTTCTCAAGCCCGCTTGCGATACGCTCTGTCATGGGAACGCTCAAACACTCATCAATTTTCTGCATCAGCTTATCCCAATCGAGCGGCTTATCCGCGCCCGCCTCAAAGTACAGATCGGATAAGTCCATTCTCCCTAACGCGTCTGACACCTTATCCGGCAGGTTCTCGATGGTGCTCTCCGCGCTGACCGCGATAACAGGCGTGTGATTCAGCAAAGAGAACATCGTGCCGTGAAAATATTTGGAAATGGTCAAATCAAACAAGCCGAACACAATGCTCCACTCCTGCGGCGTTAAATCGCAGAGATAAGGGATATCGGCGTATTTATTATAGGAATACAAGGAGACGGACTGATACTTGCTCCCGTATTTTTCTTTGATTTTTAACGCTAAATCCCGCCGAAAAGCACCGTTCAGATTAGACATCATGAACGCGATCGTCGGCTTTTTCGGGTCAAAGCCATACTTTTTTCTCAGCTTTTCAATCAGCGCCGTTCTGTCGGCGCCTCTCAAATCACCGAGCAGAATGGAGGGGTCGCAGTTATGGTGCACCTCAGCAGAGGGAAGGACGGTTTTGACCAGACGCTCCGTCTGCTCATCTCTCACGCCGATATATCGAAAACCGCTGAAGGACTTCTTCAAATACGCCGATTCCTGCTGAGAGATATCCCCGTATGAACCGATCCCCAGACCGTTGCAGGAAGCCGCGTAGGAAAAGCGCACCGCGCCAGTATCGGCCGACAAAAAGTAGGGATTGGGAATACCGCGTTTTTTATAATTCCATACCGCGTCGCTGCCCGTGATCAAAATATCATAATCCTCCAGCCAACGGTCAAAGGTCTCACAGCTGTCTGTACTCAATCTCTTTTGGGACAAAGGCAGCTGTCTGAGCCCTTTTTGAAAAGCACGGTACATCGCGATCCGCTTCAAGATATGCGGAGCGCTTTCTTTACCCCTGTATACAGTGATCATTTTATAGTAGCGGTCCATCTTCTTGGAGCTGTAATCAATGATCTCCACCTCTGCTTCGGGAAATCTCTTTTTCAGCTGCTCCGACAGCGCCGCCGCCTGCATCACCGCGCCGTAATTCAGGCTCCGGTGATAGGTTAATATACCGATACGCATACATAATCCCCCATTATTTCATGAGCGGTGACTGTCCGGACAGTCTACAGCTCGGATACCATTTCTACAAAACGGTCATAATTCGTTTCCGCACAATAATGCTTCTCCCACAGCTCTCTCGCCGCTTTTCTCCGCTCGGCCGTCTCTTCGGCGGAAGAGCACAGCATGATCTCCAGCTTTTGGGCAAGCTCGCCTGCGGGAAAATCCTTTTGCAGCAAAAAGCCGTTTCTCTCGCTGTCGATCATTTCCGCAGAGCCGCCGACATCCGTCGCAATAACGGGGATACCGAAGCTGCTCGCCTCCATCAGGCTGACAGGCAGACCCTCCGACGCGCTGACATTCACAAACACGCTGATAGCGTTGTTGCGGTAATACTCATAAACCTCGGTGTTCTGCATAAAGCCAAGAAACTCAAAGGAAATATTCTTGATTTTCTCCTGTGCATAGCTTTTGACCGACTCAAAGTATGCGGTTTT
>CAMHHL010000158.1 GCA_946184925.1 uncultured Clostridia bacterium
GTATTTGGGACGAACGGTCAATTTTAGGGACGAATGGTATTTATTTTTGTGTCTTTATCCTATATAATAATCATGGGAGAGATACAGATGAAAATTGCGATTATTGACGATAGCAAAATAGAACAGGAACGGCTGTTGAATTGCATATCCGTTTGGGCGCAAAGCAGCGGCACGTTCGTAAATACAGAAACCTTTGACAGCGGAGAAAGCTTTGTGCGGACGCTGCAAAAGGCTCGGTTTGATGTTGCCTTTATGGATATTATCATGGACGGCAAAACAGGAATCGAAGCGGCAAGATGTCTGCGTGAAAACGATCTTGACACGCTGCTGATTTTTATCACCACAAGCCCCGAGTTTATGGCGCAGGCGTTTCCGTGCCATGCCTTCGATTATATCATGAAGCCCTACACGCAGGAGCGCGTCGATCGGGTGCTGGACGACGCAAAGCGCGCGCTCGGAAAAAGAGGCGAGGTGATCGAAATAGCGGGGGAAAAATTTCTGCTGTCGGATATTCTCTACATCTATTCCGATTCCAATTACTGTGAGATTTATACAAAGCGCGGCAAACGCAAGCTGCGCATCTCCTTTACGGAGCTTTCCGAAAAGCTCACTGCGCACCCGTCCTTTATGGTGGTCGGCAGAGGGGCGGCGATCAACTTTGATAACACCTCGCACATCTCGGATCTGGACTGTGTGATGACAAACGGCGACAGGGTGCCTGTCAGCAGAAGAAAAATCAAAGAAACCGAACAGGCTTTTTACGACCGGCAATTTCAAAAAATGCTTTCAAAGGAATAGATCATGAGCGAACTATTATTTCATATCCTCGATTATATGACGATCCTGCCGGCGGCGGTGATGTGCGTACTGCCGGTACTTGATCACAGCAAAATAAAGCCGCGCGTACTTCTGCCGGTTATGTCTGCCGCAATCATTGTTTCGGCGGTACTGCTCGGTATTATCAGGGAGCTGCTTGCCGTTAACGCCAACGCGCCGCTGTTTGTCTTTTTGGTTCCGGCGGCGACCCTTTACTTCATGGCTTTTGACGTCAAAAAGACCAAGCTGTGGTTCATCTTTATCAGCACAATGGCGGTATTCTCCTTCGGAGGTTTGGCGACGCACATCGTCAAAGCGATGACCGATCCCGGATCCGAGTTTGCGATCGAGCTTTTGGCAAAATGGTTGGTTTCGCTGTTGTTTCTTTTGGGAGAGATCGTCTTTCTCAAACAGCTGCGCTGGCTGTTGGAAAACGACAACATCAATGCTGTCTGTCGGTTTATCTGGGCGGTACCGGTTATTGTGACTGCCGCGAATATCTATATGATTCCTCAGAATTACGCGAATGTGCGCGTCGGCAGAATCTTTCAGCTTTATATCATGGTAGAAGCGCTTTTTGCCGTGTTTTTTATCGTGATTCTGATCATGCTGTATCGAACCGCCAAGGCGATCACCGACAAAGCGGAATCCGAACAGAACGCGCGGCTGCTCGGTATACAGGCGGCGCAGTATGAGAACCTGAAAAAATATATGGACAGTACCGCGAGACTGCGGCACGACTTTATCTATATGGCAAAAACCGCGCAGGCTCTTGCGGCAAACGGAAAAACGGCGGAGCTGCAAAAGCTCCTGCATGACTACGGAACAGACATTGACTCAAACGCCACGCCGCCGAAATACTGTGAGCATACCGCGCTCAACGCAATCACCGCCTACTACGCTTCCGAGGCGAAGGAAGCGGCTATAACACTGACCGCAAGGCTGAACGTTTCACAGAATATCATTATTTCGGATTACGAGCTGTGCTCCGTAGCGGGAAATATCCTTGACAACGCCGTTGCCGCCGCGAGAGAAGTAAAGGGCAGACCCGCGCAGATCGTTTTTGTCGCCGATACAAAGCCGAACGGCGATCTGTATCTTGCCGTTTCCAATCCGTATAACGGCATTATCAAGAAAACAGGCAAAAAATTCACCTCCACCAAAAGCGGGGGCCACGGTATCGGTCTGGAATCCGTCAAGGCGATCGTTGACAAGAATAACGGCTACTGCAACTTCCACTACGACGGCAAAACTTTTTATTCCGAAATTATGTTAAGGCAGGTATAAATATGCATCCTATTGTTTTTGTGGTCATCATATCTTTGGTTTGTCTGCTCGGATTCTTTAACGAGAAGGTCACCAAGCTGACCTATGAAATATCGATGATGTTATTTTCGGTCGTTATCGGTATTGTGCTCCTGATAACCGCAACACTTACGCAGGGGACCGCCGTTGCCGATGTGCTCGACCGAACCGGTTTTATCAATATCGAAGGCTTTTTGATGGATGGCGTGCTGTGCTTTATGCTCTTCGCGGGCTCCTGTCACATGAAGCTCTCGGATTTCAAAAAGCAGGCGCGTCAGGTGAGTGTGCTTGCCTTTGTCTGCACGCTGCTCGGCGCTTGCTTTTACGGCGCGCTGTTTTTCGGCGCGTCCGTGCTGCTCGGGCTGAACCTTTCTTTGTCGGTCTGCCTGATGTTCGGCAGTATTGTCGCGCCGACCGACCCGATCGCCGCGACCGGTATTCTCAGTAAATTCGGATTACCCCAAAACATTTCTTTTTTGATCGAAGGAGAATCCCTCTTTAACGACGGAGTCGGCGTAGCGCTGTTCGTCTGCTTTTCCGGCATGGCGACCGCCTCGGCTTCGGGCGGCTTTGTCGCTGTTATGCTCAAGGAGCTTTTAGGAGCCGTTGCTGTCGGCGCAGGCGTAACGGCGGCTTCGTTCCTGCTGTTCAAAAACACAAAAAGCAAAACGCTCGGGGTTTTTGTCAGCCTGATGATGGTTTCGGTCAGCTACGCCATCTGCGAATGGCTCGGCTTTTCCGGCGCGATCGCTTCCGTCGTCTGCGGAATCCTGTTTTCCTATTTGCGTTCCCGGTTTTGTATCGGCGATAACTCCGTCAAGTCGGAAAGCTTCGACAGTTTTTGGGAAACGCTCGATGTGCTGCTCAATTCTCTGCTTTATGTAATGCTTGGATTGTCGTTTGTCCACATTCTGCAAATGGAGCACGTCGTCATACTTTCGCTGATCGCGATCGCGGCAAATTTCATCGCGCGCTTCGGCAGCTTAAGTATATCCTCTCTGTTTATGGGTAAAATCCCCGACGGTTATGACAGATTCAGCTTTATCAAGCTGCTGACATGGGGAGGTCTGCGAGGCGGCTTGTCGGTCGCACTTGCCATGAGCGCCCGCGAAATGCTGCCGGAAAAAACCTACTATATCATTCTCGGCGGAACATACGCTATTGTATTCTTTACGACTGTTATTCAGGGCTTGACCTTGAAACCGGT
>CAMHHL010000159.1 GCA_946184925.1 uncultured Clostridia bacterium
CACGCGCTGCGGTATTCGATCGTGCCGCGGTAGGTCAAGTCCTCAAACTTGAAGGTGCGCAGATAGGCGATGTCGTCGGGCTGCGGCTGAAAGTCCATTAAAATATGCTCGCCGTTTTCGGTGTATTCGCCCGTCAGCTTATCAAGCGTGAAGTACTCGAGTATATTAACAGGCGGGAAATTTAGGTATTTGCCGTTCCTCTCCACGCAGTAAATGCTCGCGGTGGAAATGTAATTCAAAATATCCTCGGTCGTTTTTATCTCACAGTCGTACATGCCGACGTTGTGCGGATTGATGCCGTGGGTGCTGTTCTCCCAGAGCATATCGCGGCAGCATAGCAAGTCCTCGTTCTCGCCGAGCAGGACGGAATTGGAGAACAGCAGCGCCTTTATCGGCTCAAGCTTGTTGAAGGTATCGATGATCTCGGGCAAATTCTCATAATCTACATCGAGCTGCACCTGCGACGCGCTGGAGAACATTCCGAACTGCGGATAGCGGTGGAAAAACATAGGAATATAAAAATATTTGGAGAACGACGACAGGTGGTTGAACAGCATTTTGTACCTGCCGTTTTCGATCGGGATATTGTGATTCAGCTTGCGGTTGGGGTTGACGCCCATGCCCGTCAGCGTGTAGTTGTACGGCTTGAAAAAGTCCTGCACAAAGCCGTAGTACAACTTGAAACGCTTGTGAATATCGCGCAGGTTTTTCTCCTTGCCGAACGAAAACTCCATGTTGTTGTAGGAGCAGTCGTAGGAAAAGATGTCGCCGTTTTCGCGGTTTACGGCGGAGTAGACGTGCCCCTCCTCGTCAAAGCCCGTCGCGGTAAATTCAAACGCTTCCAAAAAAGCTGCGGTCAGCTTGTGAACAACGGCAAAATCCACCGCTTCATTGTTGAGATTGACGATCGGCATTTCGATCTCCACGCCGATAAAGCTATCTCTTTTTTGTTCGGTCGGTTTGATAAAGCGGTCGTACAATCGACAAATTATTTCTTCTCTTGTCATAATGTCACCTTATAGGTTAGCGAAGATTTGATAAATCAGCTTCATCTCTTCCTCGCTATGGATATATTCGTGATGATGCTCGGTTCCCGTTTTTATCAGCTTGCCCTTGTTGAATGCCAAAAGCTGACCGAAGGGTACAAGCTTCCAATTCTCATTACTGAGCGGCTGAGTGGAAACGAGCGCGGTGCCGTCCTTTTCCAGATAATGCATCGTGCCCTTGCAGTTGGTGTGGGCGTAGAGATACTTGCCGTCGGTAAAGAGCAGGTTGAGCTTGTTGCCATTTGCCATGTCGCAGACGATCTCGTCAAGCAGCTTGAAGCGCTCCTCAAAGTGCAGCCTTGCGCCGTTTTTGCGCGTCGCCTCGTTCAGTTTATCCAAAAGATAAAGGAAAACGCGCTCGCTGTCGGTGTCGCCCTTCTGCGTTTTGAGGTAGGGATACAATGCCGGATAATCAAAAATCGTGCCGTTGTGAATGAGCGTCCAGCGCCGTCCTGTGCTGTCCCTGCCCGTGAACGGGTGGCAGTTTTTGTATTCTACGTTGCCGATGGTAGCATAGCGGATATGCGCGAGCAGAAGCTTTTCGGTGATCGGCTGTGATAACCGCTCGCGCAGGTAGTTGCTTGTGCTTGCTTTGACGCTCTCTTTTTCAACAAGCGCACTGTTCCGTGAAACGCAGGCTAAACCCCAGCCGTGCGGATGAAAATCGCTGTGCGCGTAGAAGGTTTTCAGGTAGTCGTTTGCGTAAAAATCATCCCGGGAGGAAACGCCGAATAACTCACACATCGCGCTCACCTCCTCGGTACCGCCTTGCAAGCGCAAGGCCTTTTTCAATGTAGCCGTCGGTAAATTCACGGCTGACGATCTCGGCGTAGCTATTGCCGTCGAGAAGCTTATTGAGCTGATAGTCAACGATATTCAGATAATCCGGGAAATATTGCCGGGTAAATATTTTGATTTCTTCGAGCGTTTTCACCGCTCTGTTCTTGATGTCCGCGTTGCCGAAAACGGCGGCGGCTTTTACATCCGCGATCGCTTTTTTCTGCTTTTCTTCGTCAAAATCAAAGTCGGGCAGGCTTGAAAGCCAGAGCAGCAGCAGGTGCGTAAAGCGGATATCTTCGGTGAAAATGCCCGTGCGCGTCAGTGGATTTACATCCAAAACGCGCAGCTCGAGGTGGTTCACGCCGTTTTGCAAGAGTGTTTCCAAGCTGTTCGCGCCGCGCGGCTTGAGCCTGACGGGATAATACAGCTCTGAGGCGGCTTTTAAATCTCCGTTTACGATGTATCGCGCGATGCTTCGGACGTAGCTTTTCAGGCTTGAATAGTCAAGAATGGGCGTGAAGTCGTTCCAGTATCCGTGCTCCGAGCAGCGGATAGAGGAATAAAGGTTGCTTTTAATGCCGAGCGAAGCGTCCGCGACGGGACTTGCGGCGGTCAGATAAACCTCCAGCCAAGCGTACTGCGTCAGGCGCTTTGCAAGGCGCAGGTAAAAATCATTTTTGAATTCGGACTTTACCTTCGCTCCGCTTTGCTCAAAAGCGGCTTGCAGCAGCCTCTCGGTGAAGGAGATGTTGAGGTGTATTCCCGAAAAGAGCATTTTGGTTTTTCCGTATTTTTGAGCTAAATAATTACGGTACTCCGACTTGCCGCGCAGTGCGCCGCGGAACCGCGCGACAGGTATTTCATCCTCTGAATCAAAATGAGGCGGATTGGAGAACGCCCAGAGCAGCTCGTTGTTGTTGACAAGCTCCGCGTCGATCTCATCAAGCAGGTTGCCGAGCTGACGGTTCAGGTCGGCGGGGTCGTTGAAAACGTCGCCGATCATTTCCACCTGATTTTCGCAGAAATCGCGGTCGAGCTGCGGATTGCCGACAAACGGGTGCTTTGTCTGAGCGAGCTTGCCGTCAGAGGTGACGCGCAGGCTCTCGCGCTCAATGCCGAACTCCGCCGACTGCGCAAGGCGATTTATGATTGAATTGTTGAAGTTGAGGAGCATCGCTTTTCCTCCAAACAAGCGTTATTAACTATTGGCATAGTAGGTTAATTATATAATATCGTAAATTGATTGTCAATAAGGAATATGAAGATACAGAAAAGGCTGTCGCATTAAGCAAACAAAGCAAAAAAAGTCATTTCGACCAAGCGAAGCGCGTGGAGAAATCCCCATAGGAAACAACGATTTGCTTCCTGTCAAGGGGATTCCTCGACTATTTGCTTTCGCAAATTCGCCTTGCGGCGACCGCTCGGAATGACAATGTCCGTTTTTGGGCT
>CAMHHL010000160.1 GCA_946184925.1 uncultured Clostridia bacterium
CAACAAGAGTCGGACAAACGGCGATAAACTCGCTGTCTGCCCGACTATTATTTTATTATATTATATCATTTTATTATAATCTTTTATTCTATTCCGGCATCGGTTCACCGCATTTGACGCACACCTTTACGATGTGGGAGTTGGCCGCGCCGCACTTTGCGCAAAACCATTCCTTGCGGTGCTCTTTTTGATACTCGACCTGTTTTTCATGCTCAAGCATATCGGAACCGTCCGCAGGAAGGGGCGGAACCGTTCTTTTGTTGAACTTGCTTTTTTTCATATATTCATCAGAGCCCAGATAGGTGCGCACGCGAACCGACTTGCTGAAATAAACGATGGAAATAATCAGCAGTGCGCCCCACCCTATCAGCGTCAGGATAAATTGCAGGAAAAGCGGAGCCAAATCAACGGCATTCAGCAATTTATATTGATCGAGCCAGACAAATACCGTAATATGAAACGCCGTGTTTACGATCATCATCGTAAATGACGACGACTGCAAAAACCGCATCGTGTCGGAATCCTTGCGCTGGATCATTGTAGCGCCGCTGAAACAGATCGTACCGGTGGCAAGATAAATGAGAACCGACGCGATCATCAAGCCGTAAATGAAAACGGAACCCCGTGATGTACCCAAAGCAAATCTTTGTACGCTAAGAAAGACCTTATAGCATTCAAAAATCCGCCGATCCCGCCTATAAATCCAAACACCACAAGAACCATCAAAAAGCCTCCCAGCTTATGGTACGGATGGGTTCCCGGCGGATAATACGGTCGGTTAGGCTGAGCCTGTGCCCGAGGCGTCGGCTGAGCAGTACTCGCGCCGCATTTCTGGCAGAACTTAGCTTCATCGGGAAGCGCGCTGCCGCAATTCTTACAAATCATTTGCATCCTCCTTTTTTCTGATTTAGAATTTTATTTATTATAAAACATCCTTTCCGTTAATACTGTCTACGGTTTGATGCAAAAGCTCCTGAGTCGCCTGCTTATCGTCAGGGTTCCATGATTCGGCAGAAATACTCTCCCCGAGCTTAGCTGCCGAAGGTAAAAAGCTCTTGGAAAGCTTCGCTTCGGAAACAGAGTGTCGTAACTGCATTAGGACAGCTCTTACGGCAGATTCATCTGACATTTCATTAACCGCGTAATTGTTAGACGGAGCACAGAACAGGGATTGCGCGCGCTGTATTTGGCTTTTATCGGTTGACAAAAAGTACGCCAGCGCCTGAGCGGCTTTTGGAAACACGGTGTTTGAATACACACCCAAATATCTGTTGCCGTACAACGAAATCATCTGTCTGTCTTCGCCGGTAACATTGACGGTCGGCAGCTTTGTTACGCCGAAATTCTCACCAAACGCTCTTTTATCTGCAGCCATATTCCAAGAGCCGTCAATGCCGGCGGCCGCGTTTTTGCTGTTGAATTCTTCTGTTATTCTCGTCGAGTCACAGGACACAAAGGTTCCTTTATAATCCTTCATCAGTTTTGAAAATGTTTCAAGTATGACCACAACAGCATTTTCATCGTAATCATTGAGCTTTTGCGTGGTACCGTCGCTCTCCAAACCGTCGGGCGTCAGACCGCCTGTAAGCAGGAACGCGGAAGCGGAAAAGCCGTCGGTGCAATCCATTACAAAATGTTTTCCGAGCTTTTTGCACGCGGAAAGAACACCCTCAAGCGTAGACGCTTCCTCGTCGGACACAGCAGTTTTATCGTACACTAAACATAAGCATTTATCTGTACCCTGCGGATAGGCGCTTACAGCGTTTCCTACAGTTACCGCGTTCAATGCTCCGGGTTGGTTTTGACCGGTGACATCGTCTATGTAATCTGCCGATACCTCCGAAAGCATTTTGCCTGACACCAGCTTAGAGAAACTTGTATCCTCAAACGAGATCACATCAGCAAAATCCTCCGTATTATCACCGACGGATTCAATTAAATCCGCGTCATCCATCGGCTCCACGGAAATGCTTTTAAATGTGCCGTCGGGATAATGCTTCATAAACGCGTCCGCATGTGCCCTTGTGATAGGGATTTCATTGTCGGGCGCCCATACTTTAAGCTCAATATTCTTTTCACCCCCAAGCAAGCTTATGTCCGGATAATAAAGCTTGGTTTCATCGATGCTTACGGTTTCATAAACCTTTGACTCTTTCTCTTTTCCGCCGTCCGAACTGCCGCTATCCGATCCTCCGCAGCCCGCAACAGATAGAATCAGCACAGACGACATTACTACTGCCAATGCTTTTTTCACAATTTGTCCTCCTTTGTACCGTGAATTATATTTCCTGCCGAAAGCAATTCGGCGAATATGCGGTTAAAACTCTTTAAAATACCAGTTACCGTCGGTATATTTTTCAAAAGTGACGGGTTTTTCTTTTTCTGTTTCTATGCCAAACAGATTAACAATGAAGCCAACATCCTGCCCGTTTATATCGGGTAAGTCGATAGATATCTTTACTGTACCGGCCGCGGTATCCCCCTCATATTTCAGGTCGTCTTTAAGCTCACACTTTATGGTGACTTTTTCTCCCAGCACATAATCCGAGAGCTTTTGAACCATTTCATAGGCTCCGCCCTCAATATTCCGTTTAAGGCTTTGGTCGGGCAAATAAAGCTTTGCGATAGCGTCGCGGTCACCCGCGTTAAACGCCTCCTCATACTTAGCGACAAGCTTCTCGGGGGTATACTCGGGCTCTTTTTTTCCTGTAAATATCTCGGAAACAGGGTTTGACTCTCCCGTGATGTTCGGCAGCGCAAAAGCAATAAAGGCAAGCGCGCCGAGGATCATAGCTATAACCGCCGCAACGGCGATGATTATTATTCGGGCGGTATGCTTTGACGGCTGTTTTTTATTCTCTTCTTCAGCTATGTATTCATCCTCGGTTGTCGTAAAGCCGTCATCGATATCCATAGGAGATTCTTCATCCGAAAGCTGAGTACCTTCGGAGATCAAGTGGGCTTTTTCGGCTTTGAGCTCAACAGGCTCTGCACGGTTTTGTAAAATTTGTTCGCCATTTTCGGGCTCGATCTCCTCAGTGGACGGAACATCATCATGATCCGCTGCTATAGTGCGCGGCGTATCTGACAGAGCGGCTTCTATTACCGAAGGAGCCATCTGATGAACCGACGCGCTGTTAGCGACGTCATTTATCATCCATGCAGTAAAAGAAAAGATCTGATTTGCGGCAACCGATTTCAAAACGCCGTTCTCGTTTAGCAGAACAGCCTTGCTAGACAGCTCCTTCTCCCCTTTTGCAAGAGAGCTT
>CAMHHL010000161.1 GCA_946184925.1 uncultured Clostridia bacterium
CCGACACCGCATAACCGCCGTCGCTGTGCTCCTTAGGACTTTCGAGCAGCGGCATAAGGTGAACATAATTCACACCGCTCTCGGTGAAGTAATCGAGCTTTTCAATGACGCCCCGTAAATTCCCCGCAAAGTTATCGACATACAGCATCATGCCGACGATGTCGTTGCCCCTGTACCAGTCGGGTGATTTTTCGCGCTGACGGTCAAGCTTCTTAAGGCTTGCTGCGCGTTCCGAATAAAACTTTCTGATGAGAGAAAGAAGATACTGAAAGCTTTGGTCGTCGCCGTAAAGCTCATAATACAGCCATTTTAATTCATCGATCCGCTTTTGTAGGCGGTTTTCAAATTCCTTTGACGCCATATCAGTTCACCTCGCCGAGCTTTGCAGCAAGCTCATTCTTATCGGGCATCGCCGGGATAGCGCCGTGACGCGAGGTGGTAATAGAAGCGGCTAAGTTCGCGGTGCGGACGCTGTCGAAAAGCTGCTGCGCGCCGAGCTCCTGCGGACGGTAAATGCCGAGCGCCGCCATTTGGCTGAGGAACGCGCCGAAAAACGTGTCGCCGGCGCCGTTGGTATCGGCTACCTTTACGTTAAAGCCCTCCGCCTTGCCTGTTTCTTCTCCGCGGCGGAAATGAGCGCCGTCAGGGCCGAGCGTCAGAAGGATCAGCGGGATACCGTAAGTATCATAAAGTTGTTTAGTACCTTTCTCGGGGTCTGTCGTACCTGTCAGCAGCGGCAATTCCTCGTCGGATATTTTAAGAATATCCACCATGTCGAGGACAGACTTCATCTGCTCCACAGCCTCAGCCTCGCTGTTCCAAAGCTTATCGCGGTAGTTGGGATCATAGGTAACGGTCGCGCCCGCCTTTTTTGCTTCACGATCCGCGTAAACCGTTGCCGAGCGCGACGGCTCATCGGTCAGGCTTACGGAGCCAAAGTGAAGAAAATGCGTATTTTGCAGAAGCTCCGGATCGATCTCAACGCTGTCGAGTAAGGTGTCTGCGCAGTTTCTGCGATAGAAGGAGAAGCTTCTCTCGCCCGACGCGGCGACCGAAACAACAGCCAGCGTTGTGCGGGCCGTTTCATCAGTCAGCATCCCGCAGGCGTCAACGCCGTTGTCCTCCAGTGTCTTTTTGAGAAAATCGCCGTAAAAGTCATTGCCGACCTTGCCGATAAATGCGGTCTTTGCGCCGAGTCTTGCCGCGGCAACGGCAACATTCGCCGGCGCTCCGCCGGGATTGGCTTTGTAAACGGGAATACCGTTTTCGGTTCCGCTGTTGGTCAGGTCTATCAATATTTCGCCGATCGTTACGATATCTTTCATGGGAACACCTCTCAGTTTTTGTATGTATTTATTGTAATCGATTTCATTATTTATAATATAGCATAGCCGAACCCATTTTTCAATCCGTTTTCATTTGTGGAAGCATAGAAATTCAGCGGTGTTTTTTGTGAAAAATAGACTAATATACGCGGTTTTCGGAAATCCTCTTTTCAAGCCAATTCTTTTCTGCTATACTTTATATAATGGTTTTTTTGAAAACGATAACAAAGGAGGTTCGACATGAAAATATGGACAAAAGAGGAACGCTACCGCGTTCTGAAAAGCACAGAAGAGCTGAAAGAACTGCATGAGCGCACCGTAAAATCAGATTACCGGCAGCTATACCACATCCAGAGCGTGACGGGCTTGCTCAACGACCCCAACGGATTTGTGTTCCACAAAGGTCTGTGGCACCTGTTTTATCAGTGGTGCCCGTGGGGCGCGGTCCACGGACTGAAATACTGGTACCACACCGTTTCAAAGGACTTGGTGACATGGAAAAACGCCGGAGTATGTATTTGCCCCGATACGGAGTTTGACAATAAAGGGGCCTATTCCGGTTCCGCGCTGCCCACCGAGGACGGCGTTTGGCTCTACTATACGGGCAATCACCGCGACGACGACTGGACACGCAGACCGTATACCTGCCTTGTCGATTTGCAGGACGGCGGCAAAGCTGTAAAGCTGCCCCTGCTTTTCGGCATGAACGAGGACTACACAGAGCACCAGCGCGACCCGAAAATTATATATAATAAGGAAAAAGACAAGTATTACATCGTTCTCGGCGCGCAGACAAAGGACAAGCGCGGCTGTGTGATCATCTATCAATCCGACTCTCCGACCGAAGGATGGAGCTTTGCCGGCAAATTAAAGGTACCCGGCTTTGAAAGCTTCGGCGATATGTGGGAGTGCCCGTCCATCGAAACAATAAGCGGCTACGACGTTTTGATTTTCTGCCCGCAGCATCTCACACTTCCGGGGCGCGGAGAAGCGGTTCATCACAGCGGCTATCTGCTCGGCCACATGGATTGGGACACTCTGACCTTCACGCCCGACAACACCAGCTTTCATGTGCTCGACTTCGGATTTGATTCGTATGCCGCCGAATGTGCGGCAAATCCCGACGACAAAAACAAGGCGACGCTCGTCGCGTGGATGGGGTTGCCAGACGCGTCATATCCCACCGATGAGGAGGATTGGTCGGGCTGTCTGACACTGCCGCGCGAGCTCAGGGTAAGGGACAGGCGCCTTATCCAGCAGCCGCTCGACGAGCTGAGGGCGTTTCGCGGAAAACAGGTCGATATTGAATCCACCGATATACTGCCCCGCGTGTGCGAAATGGAGCTGATAGGCAGAGGCGGCGATTTGGAGCTTCGCCTGTTCTCAAAAGCAGACGGCACCGGAGGTTTGAACGTTACATATGACGACGCGGCAAAAGAGATAACCGTTGACCGCTCCGGCATGGCGCACAGATTCAACACCGCGTGGGGCGAGCAGCGCACAAGACAGCTGTCCAAGGGACTGTTCCATCTGCGTATATTTATAGACCGCAGCTCGGCAGAGATTTTCGTAAACGACGGCGACGCCGTGTTCTCCTCGCGAATCTTTCCTACAAATGCTGAGGAACGGTGGCAGCTGAACGGAGACGCGTCCGTCCACATCTGGGAGCTTCGCCGCGCCGTTGAAGATGACTTTGTTGTATTTTAGGATAAATAAAAAACGTCGGACGAGTATCATTAACAGGCGGAACTGTGGCGCCCGACAAAAATACATATTTATTTTCTTTATCTGTGTGATAGTATAATAATGAAATAATCGGCGGCCGCATTTGCTGCCAAAGAGGGGGGAATAACATGAAAAAAGTGATCTCGCTCGCTCTGGCGCTCGTCATGGCGCTGT
>CAMHHL010000162.1 GCA_946184925.1 uncultured Clostridia bacterium
GATTTGCGGGGCTCCAGGATGTTTGCTGTTAATCTTATCATTGCTCCCAATTGTAACATTTTGAAGGATTGTGCAATTCTTTCCTACACTTGCACGACCTGAAATAAATATCCCTGACAAACCGTGCGGTGTGTCAAATTTATTAATAAATGGTGTTATAGAAACATCAGCACAAAATTTATATAGGATTCTTTTTATCCTAAATCCAATTATTTTATTAAATATTGCAGGTGTTCTATTTGATAGTATCGCTTTTCTACATTTCCAAAATTGTTCGGTTTTCCCCATTGATAATTCCGCCCCAATAACCACACCAATCCGCTCCAAGGAAAACATCAATTCGCTTCAATGACCGCACCGATACGCAACGAGGAACGCAGCGATTCGCGTCCGGAACGCACCTGCTGAATCCGCCCATCGAAAAAAGCTGTTCTTAGATTCCGAGCCGGAGGCAAAACGGAGCCACCGCCGCAGGCGGCTTGCCCTTGACGGGTTCTGAAAGAAATGCTACAATTGCCGCCCGACGGTGAACCTGACTGAACTGTTCTTGAGTTCGTCACCGTCGGCAACGACGCCATAGCATTTCTTTCAGGTTCTGTCAAGGGTGGCGGTCGTTCCGCAGAAACTTCTGTTAAAACGACCACCATTCTTCTAACTGTATTTCTGAATGATTTTTCTCATCTGTTCATAAAGATCTTGCTCCGACCACTCATGCTCGTCATCCGGTTCATCTGAGAAAAGGGTCAAAATTTCCGCTTTAGCTGCTGCTGTGTTCTTGCAGCGCAGGAACAGCCACTGCCATTCTCTGTCCAAATCATCTTTCGTCAGAATCATGGCATTACTCCTTTCGCCTGCAACTCCCGCATATTGATGTTGTCGGAGTAGACCCATGCGGCGGTATGTACGATTCTGTCCATCATTGAGTCGGCGTGGATTCCTCCACCGAGACGGCTGTGCCAATCCTCGCGTTTGTATTGCGTGCAAAAGATAGTCGAAGTGCAGTCATAGCGGCGCTCAATCAGCTCAAAAAAGAAATGCTGTTCAAGCTCTGTCAGATCATTCAACAGCCATTCATCGAGGATGAGCAGCCTGTATCCGCTGAATTTCTTCAGAAGTTTGCTTCTGCCGCTCTTAGTCAACGTTGCTTCGCTGAGCAACTCCATTAAATCGGGAACACGGATATATCTTGAGCGAAACCCCTGCATACAAGCCTGTCTGCCGATGGCACACGCGAGGTAGCTTTTGCCCGAACCCGTAAAACCGTTGATCACAACCGGCTGATTGTTCGAAACAAATCCGCAGGTTCCGAGAGTCAGGAGCAAGTCCTTGTCTAAGCCTCGATTCTCATAATGGATATTTGAAAGCACCGCGTCCGCAATACGGAACTTGGCAGCCTTGATCAGGCGGTGAACCTTAGCGTTGTACTTTGCGGAGTAGGCGTAATCTACCGCAAGATTTATGCGGTCATCAAACGGGAGAGCGAGATATTCCGCCTGTTTTTCCTGAAGGTCAAGCGCGTCTACCAGCTCGCCGAAATTCATCTCACGCAGCTTGCGTCTCGTTTCCTCATTCAGCATGATCGTCACCTCCGTAATAGGCGGCGCCGCGCAGGAACCCTGTAGGTGCAGGTTCGTTCTCCTGCTGTTTGACAGGCTTGTAATCCTCATCCTTACCTGCGGAAAGGATCGCTCTGAGATGTGAATAGCGCGGCACACTGACGTGCTCAAGCGCCATTGTGCAAGCTGTTTCCAGCCTCTCGGCAGAATACTTCTTGCTCAGCTTTAACACGGAAAGCGCGGGGTTGATGCCCTTCTCGGGTGTGAGGCAGCTTTTGAAAATACGGTCGATGACCTCCAGTGTCTGCTTGCCAATGGAAGCAGCCCACTGACGGATGTTATGCTCGTTCCATTCTGTTCTTTGAAAACGCTCCGGAATATCCTCCGGATAGGTGTCGTATCTGTTGCGGACATAGCTTGGAAACCGCTTGTGAGAAGAAATCCGCTCATGACCGCAGTAGATTTCAATCATGCTGTCGGTAACTTTCAAGTCCACCTGCTTGCCGACAAAACGGTAGGGAACGGAATACTTGTTTGTCAGGTAGGTAACATGGAAATCAGCGCCGATGACGCGACCGTATTCCCATACGGCATACTCATACGGAAACGCCGGAAGCGGACGCAGCGTAATACGCTCGCTTGCTTCAAAAATCTCCCGACGGCTTCCTTCGCGCTTCTGAAAAGGCTTGTTGTTGAAATCCTCCAAAGCGGCAGCAACGTCCGCTTTCAAATCGCAGATGGAGGTGTACACATTGTTGCGCAGACGTGCGATAATCGCGGTGGCAATCTTTCCGACCGTGCCCTCTACGGAAGGTTTGTGCTTCGGCTTTTTCACGCCTGCGGGCATGATGGCCGTGCAATAATGGTTTGAAAAATCCTCGTAACATTGATTCAGAATGATGTCGCCCTCACGCGGATGAGAAATGACGCCGGTTTTGAGATTATCGCAGACGATACGCAGCGTTACGCCGCCGAAATACTCAAACATATGGATATTGCAGTTGATCCAGCTCTGCCCATTCATATTCAGGCAAGGTTCGACATACGCAAGCTGGCTGTACGGAAGCGTCGCGACAAAGAGGTATACAGGATACACCTTATCCTCGTCAGTGGCATGAAGCCGCATTGTCTTGCCGCTCCAATCCACCTCACAGACAATGCCGGGCTTGTGCGTAATGTGATTCGTCAGATTGTTCTGCTCAACATATTTTGCGTAGTCGTCGCAGAACTTCGTGTAGCCGACCGGTACGCCGCCTTTCGGATCGTCTTTATGCTCCTGCCACAACAGCTTAAGCGTCACACCGGACTTTTTCAGTTCATTGTGAACATACTCGTAGTCAACAGAAGCATACATAGTTTCTTTTCGAAATTTCTCCGGAAAGAACAGAGTGTAGACCTCATCCGAGGTTTTGTCAGTTACATCAGCAAGACTTATACCGAGCTCATCGGCTCTTCGCCAAACTGCTGCCACAGACTTCGTTGAAATATGTCGCGTGGAAGCGATCGCTCTTTGTGACATATTCGCCTGCCGAAGCTCTAAAAGGAGCTTCACATCAATCTTTTTCGCCATCATTATGGCCTCCTTCGTGTAAATTCGAGGGTTATCCTCTGCATTATTTTACACGAAGCGCGTTCCTTTGGCGAATCACTGCGTTCCTTGC
>CAMHHL010000163.1 GCA_946184925.1 uncultured Clostridia bacterium
CAGCTTGCCATAACCGCCAAGGGCGGCTCGGTCAAGTGGTCAAGCTCCGACACATCAGTCGCGACAGTAAACTCAAACGGCGTTGTTACCGCCAAGAGCTCGGGCTCTGCGAAGATCACAGCGACCTCGGGCAGCTCTTCCGCAAGCTGCAATGTAACCGTCAAATCGGGCAGCAGCGTAAACATCTCCTGCACAAGCATAGAGAATATGCGCCGCGGAAAGTCTGTTCTGCTCAAGTCAACAACCTCGGGCGTAAAGTGGAAATCCTCAAATACCAAGATTGCCACAGTCGACGGCGGTGTTGTCGACACACAGTCCCAGAACGGCTTTGTCACTATCACCGCCTACACCTCAAGCGGTGCGGCGACCTGTTTGATTGAGGTAATCGGCAGAGATAATATCCGCTTTGTATACGCGACTCCGAACTCCGCTCCCAAGGGCTCGAACGTAACCTTCAAGGCGATTACCGATACCGACCGCGTAGGCGTATACTTTGTCGTCACAGACGGTTCAACCTCATACACTGTCAACGCCTCAAAGGAAAAGACAGAGTCGGGCACAATTGTCTGGTCAGGTTCCCAGAAGCTCAATTCCTCGGGCAAGTGGACATTTAAGGCTTATTCGAAGTTTGTCGACTACGACAAATATCTCACAACACCCGTCAATGGTGAGGGAGAGGTATTTGTCACAAATTCAACCGACAGGACTACCACTGTCACGGGCGAAAGACGAGCGAGCGACGAGGTTATCAAGCTGATTTCGGTATTCGAGGGCTTCCTGCCTGAGATTACCGCCGACGCTATCATCTCTGACCCCACAGTCGGTTACGGCAAGGTTATTACCACCAACGAGCAGTTCTACAACAACGTCACGCGCACAGAGGCATACGCCTATCTCTGCGAAACCGTTAATTCGGGCGGTTATACCACACGCACAAACGCTTTCCTTACTTCTAACGACGTCAAGTTCAATCAGCAGCAGTTCGACTCGCTTGTTTCATTTGCTTATAATGTCGGTTCGTACGCTATCACGAATGACAGTGATTTGCGTTCCGTACTTCTCGATACGGGAACAGGCGCTTCATCTGCCTCTGTCAAGTCAGGCGGCAGCGGTTTTGTCAACGATGATTATGTAAACCTTCGTTCGGGCGCGGGCACGGGTTATTCCGTAGTTTCAACACTGAGCGAAAACACCAAGTTTACCTTTGTTGACGGAAAGCTCTACAATTCGAGCTGGTATAAAATCAAGCTCTCAAACGGCACGACTGGTTATATCTACTCGCAGTATGCCTCCGCTTCGGGCGGTTCGGGCAGCCGCGACCTGAATAACGTCAGCAAGTCACGTTATGTTTCCAATTTCTTCCAGTGGCACCACGCCGCGGGCGATTGCTGGTGGGGACTTCTCTACAGACGAATTGACGAGGGCGAGATGTTCTTCTACGGCGACTACGAGAACGACGGCTGGCTCAACAAATACGGATTCAGCTATTCCTGCTCACGCAGCAGCGGATTCAGCATTTAATAACTAAGAAGGATAATTTATGAAAAAAATCGGATTTATCGGCGCGGGCAATATGGCGACCGCAATTATTAAGGGCATCATCGCCCGCAACGGAAACGCTGACAACATTAATGTTTTTGACGTCAGCGAGGAAAAACAAAATCTGATGAAAGAGCTTGGAGCCGCGGTATGCGGCTCCTGCGCTGATGTAACGGCGAAAAGCGATATCATCGTTTTGGCGGTAAAGCCGCAGCATTACGCCGAGGCGATCGCGTCGCTCAAGGACGCGGCTACCGCGGAAAAGACCTTTGTTTCCATCGCGGCAGGCATCTCCATCAGCTATGTTCAGAACGCTCTCGGCAAAGCCTGTCCTGTTGTCAGGGTAATGCCCAACACACCTCTGCTTCTCGGCAAGGGCGCTTCCGCACTCTGTCCGTCGGATAATATTTCGGAAGAGGACAAGCAGATCGTTGAGGAGCTTTTCGCGGGCAGCGGAGTTTGCGAGTATATCACTGAGGAGCACATGAACGAGATCATCTCGGTCAACGGCTCCAGTCCCGCATATATTTACCTCTTTGCCAAGGCTATGGCGGATTACGCCGAGTCCTGCGGCATTGATTACGATAAGGCGATGAACCTTATCTGCGCAACTCTTGAGGGTTCGGCGGCAATGCTGAGGGAGAGCGGCGACAGCGCCGATGTGCTGATTGAAAAAGTCAGCTCCAAGGGCGGCACTACAATCGCGGCTCTCAACAAGCTGCGCGAGCACGGCTTCACCGAGGCTATCCGCGATGCGATGCAGGCTTGCACCGACCGCGCCGAAGAGCTCGGCAAATAAGAATATTTCACGGATTTTCCTCATATGCTTTAACGGACAAGTTAAAGAAAGGAATGTTTCCGTGAAAGGCATTGTATTTTCGTTCAAAAAATCTCATTCGACGGCGAAGCGGCTGCGCTTCCACATGCCCGACGTTGTTTCCGCGTTCAGAAAAAGCGGTGTGACGGTTATGTTTGTCATTCTTCTGCTTTCGGGTCTGGCTTTCGGAGCTGCGTACGCGCACGGCGCTGATGATTCGACGCTGCAATCTCTCGATTTTCTGTTTACGACCAACCTCGACGCCCGCATGAGCAAGGGCGCTCTCGGGATTTTCAGCGCGTGTTTCGCCTCGGATTTTATCTTTGTCACAGCAATCTATCTGTTCGGACTTGCACCGTGGGGACTGCCGTTTCAACTGTTTACAGTGCTATTCAAGGGCTTCGGCACAGGACTGACCGCGGCGTATCTGATAATCAAAAACGGGCTTAACGGCTTAGGATTCTATCTTCTGGTGCTTTTGCCGGGAACCTTTCTGTTTTGTATCGCGCTTACGGGCTTTTCGGCTCTGGCGTTTCCGTTTTCGATTCGTCAGTTCAAGCTGCTTGTATCAAAGAATCTGCCCGACGGTGTGCTGCGCGAACACTTTTTGCGATACAGCTCGCGGTTCGTTTCCGCGCTGATTATGACATTTTGCGCCTCGCTTCTCGACACCGTCCTCTGGACGCTGTTCGCGGAAGCGTTCCGGTAATTTTTTCATTCGGAGGAACTTATGGCAAATGAAAACAAAACCCTGCCGATAGCGCGGGTATTCAGCAACCTCTTTCACGGTTTTCCGAAGCTGTTGCTGACCAATCTTTTGTTTGCG
>CAMHHL010000164.1 GCA_946184925.1 uncultured Clostridia bacterium
ACGAAAACATCCGCTTTGCCGAGTTCGCCGAGATATGGATGAAAGACCGCAAAAATGACCTGCGGCCGCGCACCTACGCCCGGTATGAGAGCCTGCTGCCGCGCATCAACGCCGCGATCGGTCATATCAAGCTCTGCAAAATTCAGCCGCCGCATTTGCGCGCGTTCTACGCCAATCTTGCCGAGAGCGGCGTCCGGCTCGACACCAAATACACCTGCAACATCAGCATGGACGATTATCTGCACGAAAATGAGCTGACGACCGCCGAGCTGTGCCGCCGTTCGGGACTCTCCAACACAACGATGATCTCCATTCGCAAGGGGAACAACGTCAACCAACAGAACGCTGAAAAGCTCGCCGCTGCGCTCGAAATTCCGCTGTCAGAGTTGTTTACGCCCGTCGGTGAAGGTCACAAGACGCTCTCGGGCAAGACGATCCAGCATTATCACCGCCTGATTTCGGTGATCCTGCATACCGCCGTTGAGTGGGGCGTGCTGTTCTCAAACCCCTGCGACCGCACGAAAACGCCGAAAGCAGAGGAAAAAGAAGCCAAATACATTGACGAAGTGCAGGCGGACGCGCTGTTACAAGCGATAGAAACCGCCGATGAGCTGCATCGCTGTATTGTTCATCTATTGCTGTTCACAGGAATGAGGCGCAGAGAAGCCCTCGGTTTAAAATGGTCGGATATTGATTTCAACAAGGGAACGCTGAAAATCAGTCGTACTCTGCAATATCTTCCTGAACGCGGTATCTTTGAGGATAAGACGAAGAACAAGAGCTCGGAGCGCGTTATCAAATTGCCCCAAACAACGATTGATGATCTGCGCGCACACCAAACGGCGCAGATGGAACAGCGTATGGCGCTCGGTTCCTACTGGAAGGGAACAGAGGACTATGTTTTCACGAACCCCGAAGGCAAACCGCTAAAACCCGACAGCGTGTCGAGTTGGTTCTCTAAGTTTATGAAACAACATCCGGAGATCCCGTTTATCACGCTGCACTCGCTCAGACATACCAACGCCACCCTGCAGCTCGCCGCCGGCGTGCCGATCACCACGGTATCCAAGCGCCTCGGACACTCCAACACCGCTACAACAGGAAGGGTGTACGCTCACGCTATCCAATCAGCCGACGACACCGCAGCTGAAAAGATCGAAGATATTTTTTCCAAGCAAAAGAAAAAGCCTACCGCAGGCTGAATAACGCAAAAAGACCGCTGCCGATCGTGACAGCGGTTTTTTGTGTGATGATGGTAAAAAACGGAGAATGAGCGGGAGCAAACATTCGCAGTATTTCTTGATAATTTACTGCGGTATTTGGCAGCTGTAAACCCCAAATAAACCCCAAGTCGAGGATTTTTGAAATATTTGCAGCTTTGGAAAAGGCAAGAAATAAAAAGAAAAGTCTTAAAAACGGCTTAGATAAGCCATTTTTAAGACCATCGTCGTGGCAGGGGCAGAAGGACTTGAACCCTCGGCACGCGGTTTTGGAGTTACTCTGTGGGTTTGTTAAGTGAAATTTTTTAGTCACTATTAACGTTAATTAGCCCCAAGAAAGCCCTTGAACTTAGTAAAAATGCTGACAAAATTGGTGAAAAATTCACCGCCTCTGCATTTTTTCTGCACGTCGGTTAGAAATGCGTTAGAAACGCCGTGCAGAAATTTGTTCGATAAACAGTGATAAAACAACCATCAGTCAATCAATCGCGCTGCATTTTTTCGCCCTCAAAATACTCGTAAGTTGGTAATAAAGGGCTTTCATCTCTCATTTTTAGAAAAGAATTTGAGAGATGAATTGATTTTTGAGAGATGAAGTGATATACTGATAGCGGAGTGATCGTTATGCAGAAATATCCGTTTCAAATCAATACGAAAATTTTAAAACTGACAGCGGAGATATCGGAGCTGGTCGGTTCTATGTCAACGCTGACGGAAGCCGCGCGTTCGCCGCAGTTGAGAAGAAGCAACCGCATCAAGACCATCTATTCCTCGCTGGCAATCGAGCAGAACACTCTTAGCTTAGAGCAGGTTACGGCGGTTGTGTTTGGCAAGCGCGTATTGGCGCCACCGAAGGACATTGCAGAGGTGCAGAACGCCTTTGAAATCTATGACAGACTTGACGAGCTGAACCCGTATTCGATCGACGATTTGCTCGCTGCCCATTCTGTCATGGTAAGAGGCTTGCGCGATGACGCGGGGGAATTCCGCTCAAGACCGGTCGGTGTGGTGGATTCGCAGGGCAATATCCTGCATTTTGGTACCTTGCCCGCGTATGTTCCGCAGTTGGTCGCCGAGCTGCTTGACTGGACGGAGCATGACGAGAATCCGCTCCTGATCAAGAGCTGTGTGTTTCACTATGAGTTCGAGCTGATACACCCGTTCTCCGACGGTAACGGGCGTGTCGGCAGATTGTGGCACACACTCCTGCTGTCAAAGTGGAATCCACTTTTCGCGTGGGTGCCGGTGGAGTCGATTATACACGACCGTCAGAGCGAGTATTATCTGGCAATCAACAATGCGAATAACGCCGCCGACTCCACCTGCTTCATAGAGTTTATGCTGTCTGCGATCAAGGACGCGCTTTTGGAAGTTACCGCTCAACCGTCAAAAGTGAAACCGAAAGCGGAAGTTAGAGAACAGGCGATCCTCGATTACCTGTCAAAACACGGCGAAATCGCCAACAGCGACGTTCGCAAATTGCTGTCCGTTTCCGCAGCAACTGCCAACCGTGTGCTTAACGGAATGGCAGAAAAGGGAATGATCATCCGCTTCCGAAAAGGCAAGTCGTGGGCGTATCGAAAGAAATAATATATAACTGAAAACAGTTTTTGCAAAAGTTTGCAGAAGCTGTTTTTTCCTGTCAATCATATGCGTGAATAATAGAAATACAAGAACGTATGCGTTTTGCATACAGATTATTCATTCTGATTTTTTCAGCGTGTTTTTTGTACGCAACTTAGATATGGAAATATCTGAATAAAGGTGGTATAATCGGATAAAAGGAGTGAGAGCAATGTTTGATGTAAAAGGTAAAAAAGAAATCGGTGATTACCTGAGAGATCTGATAGAGCAAAAGTTCGGAACTCTCAGCGAGTTTTGCAGAGCGTATATCGAGGTGTCAGGTTCGCAGAATGATGAAACTAAGTTTACAAATTTGAAAAACC
>CAMHHL010000165.1 GCA_946184925.1 uncultured Clostridia bacterium
AATATGACAGAGATTGCAGAAAACGCAAAAATGATTGTCAATGGTTACGCTTTTACAAAGATTTCCACCGGCATTCAGGTCGTAAATCTTGCACGTGGAACAGCCTGTGTTTTTGGAAGCGATGATTCTGTGATAGAATCCAGCATGGACGATATTGAAATGCAAATTGTTTCGGATTACTATTCTCGAAACAAGGTGTTTATGGAGGATTAACGATGCCGAAATATTATTCCTTCATGGTATGCGGATATTATTTATACTTCACTTCTCACTGTATTATTGAAGCCATGCACGTTCACGCGAGCGACAGAAAACTGACAGAATCAGGCTCCGCGAAATTCTTCGTTATGAGTAACGGAGATACAACAGTTGAAAATCGAGGCGTCTTGACTGACCGTGAGATTTCCAAAATTCGAGGATTCATCAAAGAAAACTATAAAGATATGTATGTAACATGGATGACCTATAGCGATAAAGGATTTTACGGTGAATAGATTTTGACAGTTTCAAAATTGCCGAAAAAAGTCGAAGAACCATTTATTTCATTTTTGCGTTCGGATTCCGTAAAGCAAAAAGCTGATACTATGCCGGTTTGCCGCAAGCGCGCTGTCACTGCGCCCTTGCGGCGCTTTTTCTTTTATCCGCCCGAAAATACGACGGCAAAACGCAGGAAACAGTCCTAAGCATAAAAAAATTCTATTTACTTACTTCACGGATTGACAAAAGTTTAGCCGCGGCGTCTTTATAATAATAGTACAAATTATAAAGGAAGTCTAAATTATGAACGCGGAAAAAACAACAGTAAGATTCAGAACCGAGAACAACGCGCTCGTGCGCTCCGTTATGCTCTGCGCGGTGCACTTTTTGCTCGGCGCTCTCGTGTGCCGGGGTATGATTTTCGGTACGCTCGCGCCGTTCGGCGGCAGCTATGTCGCCGCAGTGCCGCGCAAAAAGCTCTTTTGGGCGACGCTCGGAACAGCCGTCGGATATATCATCCTCAAAAACACCGACGCGTTCCGCTATGTTGCGGTGACTGTCGCAATTTCGATTCTGCGCTGGATTTTGCAGGATTACAAGCCGCTGAGCCGCTCGGCGCTGTTCGCCCCTGCTGCCGCATTTCTGCCGATTTTCGGCTCCGGCGTGGTGATGACCTTTGTCAGCACGAGCACGCTGACGGAGCTTTCGGTTGTGACAGTTGAGGCGCTTGTAGCGGCGGCGGTCGCGTATTTTATGCAGCGCAGCTTGTTTTTGTTCAATTCCGGGCGACGGCTCGGGAGCTTCACCCAGTCTGAAACGGCGGCAATTGTGATGAGCGGCTGCGTGCTGATTCTCTCGCTCGGGAGCATCAGCGTCGAGGGTGTTTCGCTCGGCAGAATCCTCGCGGTGATCGTGATTCTGATTTTTGCGCGGTACGGCTCGGTCGGCGGCGGTGCCGTCGCCGGAATAGCGACCGGCGCCGTTTTCGGCATGAGCAACAACGGCTTTGCGTTCATCTGCGCCGGGTTCGGGTTCGGCGGACTTGTGGGCGGACTTTTCTCCGCGACGGGCAAGCTCGGAGTCGCGATAAGCTTCACTGTCTGCGATTTTGTTATGTTGCTGTCTGTAAGCGACAGGTCGATGATTCTGCCGCTGACGGTTGAGGCGATAATTGCCGCCGCGGCGTTCATGCTGTTGCCCGGTGCGCTGGAGCGGTATGTTGCTCCGCTGTTCTCAAACCGCGAGGGAAGCCTTGCGGAGCAGAGCATGCGCAACTCCGTGCTCATGCGGCTCGATTTCGCCGCTAATGCACTCGGCGGAGTGAGCGGCTGCGTCAACAGCGTCAGCCGTCAGCTGAGCAAGCTCTATGCCCCGAGCGCCGACAAAATTTATGAGACCGCGGTGGAGGATGTGTGCGGAAGCTGCGGACTGAGGGCGTTCTGCTGGGAGCGTCAAAAGGCGGTGACAAAGCAGGATTTCGAGCGGCTCTCGGCTCCGCTGAAGGCTCAGGGCTTCGTCACCGAGCAGGATGTGGAGAGCCTGTTCTCCAAGAAATGCTGCCGAGGGCTTGAGGTTGCGGACAGCATCAACCGCAGCTACCGCGATTATCTCGGCGGTATCGAGGCGGCGAACCGAGTGACGCAGATTCGCGGAGTTGTCGCCGGTCAGTTTTCGGGCATCGCGGAAATTCTCGGCGACCTCGCGACGGAGATTGAGAACGCCCGTTATTACGACGCCGACGCGTCGGCGCGTGTGCTGGAGTATCTTCAGGGCGAGGGCTATGTGCCGATGGAATGCGGCTGTATGATTGACACGGGCGGCAGAATGTCGGTTGAGATCGAGCTTGCGAACGGACGGCGGCAGCTCCGGCGCGCGGTTCTCGCGAAGGAGATTTCGAAGCTTTGCGGAAGGTGCTTTGACACGCCAGTTATAACCGAAATCGGCACGCGCAGGCGGATTGTACTCAACGAGGTTCCGGCGTTCGATGTCGAGGTCGGCGTGTTTCAGCACATCTTCGGGAACGGCAAGCTTTGCGGCGACTGCGTGAACTGCTTTTCGAGCGGTTTCGGCGATTTTGTCGCGCTCATCAGCGATGGCATGGGCACCGGCGGACGTGCCGCGGTTGACAGCAACATGACCGTTTCCATCATGACAAAGCTTCTGAAAGCAGGGCTCAGCGAGGACAGCGCGCTCAAGGTGGTGAACTCCGCGCTGATGGTCAAGAGCGAGGACGAGAGCCTCGCCACGGTTGACCTCGCGAGAGTTGACCTTTTCACGGGCAGAGTAACCTTCAACAAGGCAGGAGCGCCTTTTTCCTACGTAAAAAAGAACGGCAGCCTTTTGCGCAAGAACGCGCCGTCGCTGCCGGTGGGAATTTTGGGAGATATTAGCTTTTCTGAGGAAAGCGTGAAACTTTCGGGAGGAGATTTGATTGTTATGATTTCTGACGGAGCAATCTGCAACGACGACAAGTGGCTTGAGGAGCTGATTCGCAAATTTTCCGACGAAAAATGCTCCGACCTCGCCAAAGCGGTTGTCAACGAAACGCTCAACCGCCGCAACGACGGACACGACGACGATATCACCGCGGTGGTCATAAGGCTTGCGGATAATAATTCGTAATGCGTAATTCGTAATGCGTAATTATGGTCGGGCAGACAGGTCGGCACGTA
>CAMHHL010000166.1 GCA_946184925.1 uncultured Clostridia bacterium
AAAATATTCCGAAAAAGCAGACCAGCAAAAATGCCAGCACCGGCGGCAAAACATCAAAGAAGAATTTAAGATATACTCCGTTTGCTTCGCTGAACATAACCTTAAAGCAATCGTTAAAGCTCTGCTCCGCAAAGGGATATGGATTGACGACCTCCAAAATAAATTCCTTCTCTCCGAGCTTGCCGTCAGCGTTCAGCGTTGCGTTGTAAGAAGTTATTGTTTTGTATCCGGGCGAATCCGGTAAGCTGACCTTTGACGCGTAGCCTTCGGAATACATCATATCAAAATTCTCGGGCTCGAACATCGGATCGTTCGGATTATCCGAGGATGATATATACAGCTGACGCAGATCCTCCTTGCCGAGGTAAGTTAGCTCAAACACCGGTTTGCCATCGGAAGTTTTCGTGGTGTACCACACATTCTGCGAGGAAATCGTGATATTTTCGGAAAACATCGTGGTAAAATCGGACATTTTTCCCTTAAAAGTGATTTTGTGAAATCGCTCGTTGATCGGATCGTAGCCGTCGGTCGGCTTCCATTCGCCGCCGTCTACGGAATATTCTCCCTCGAGAAAGACCGCCCTTGAAATAGTCGTATCAAGCTTTAAGTAATTTTGAGCGCCGTAAACGATCAATCCGATAAACAGCAAAATCACTACGCTGACGCCGACAAAAGTCCACTGTCTGCTTCTCAGCACCTTTATCATTCTTTCACCTCGCAATTATTATTGATTTGACCGGATCTCTTTGAAGATGATCCGTCCGTAAAACCTAATAATATTATAAAAAACAAATCACATAAAGTCAATGCGGTTATATTTAATATTTCTGTCTTGTGCAGATAAACGCTCCTCCCGTTTTGCAGGGGGAGCGTTTGTCTATCTATTGACTGTCGTTTAATGTGATCAAATCGATTCTGTCATTATTTGTTAACGATATACATACCGTTGTTGTACTTGGAATTGCTGGTGTTGCCCCAATCCTTGATGAGCTTTTCGCCCAGACCGTGACCGTACTCAACGAATACATTCTGACCTCTGCTGCTGTTATCGGTGAACTTGCAGTTCTTGATGAAGTTGCGGTCGCCGATGTGGAATACACGGATTGCGCCGCCTACGTGGTCAGCCTTGTTGCCTTCAAAGGTGCAGTTGCTGATGCTGGTTTTGAAAGATGTACGGCAGTTTTCCATACCGGAGCTAACGAAGATCGCGCCTGCCTGGTCGTTAGAGTAGTTGTTCTTGAAGGTCGCGCCTTCTACGGTGAGGTTTTCGCCCCAAACTGCGCCGCCCCAGCCTTTCTTTAAGTCTTCATTGGTTTGAGCGTACTTGTCATCAATAATCAAGTTGCTTGAGTTGCCTTCAAAGAGACCGCCTACGATTTTCAGGGTGCTGCCTCCGGCAGTGTGGCTCTGCGCTACGATTGCGCCGCCGCCGCCCTTCCATGCCTTGTTGTTCTTGAAGTTAGAATCTGTTACGACTACTTGGTTAATGCTTTGGGTATAGATACCGCCGCCGTATTTGGCTGAATTGTTCTCGAAGTTACATCCGGTAACAGCCATATCGCCGTATCTGGGGAGCAGGATTACGCCTGAATTGCCTGCGTTTTTGATAGTGCATTTAGTCAGGTCGAGCTTGATGTTCTTGTCATTATCCCGACCCATGAAGATACCTGTACCTGTGGTTTTGTCGATGGTAACGCCGTCGAGCTTGTTGGTTACGTTGTTTCTGTATTCGTTTCTGATTGCGTTGCTGCCGCCGAGCAGTGTACCGTTCTTGATTGTGAGGTTGGTGTTTGCTTCACAGCCGAAGATGGGCTTGTTTGAGCGGGCAGTGTTGTCGATGGTGTGCTTGCCGAGGTCAATAGTGATAGTGCGGTTGTCCTTGATGTTGAAGTTCTTGGACGGGCTGAAGCCGTACTTTTTCCAGTCAAGGTTGTTAAAGTTGAAGCCGTTGTCCTTGTCAGCCTTCAAATCGGCGTACATGGTGATGGTGAAGTCCTTGCCGGTAGCGGAAGCCTGTGCCCATGCCTCTGAGAAGTCGTGGAAGCCTTTTTCCTGAATACCGTCTACAGGCTCAGCGAGCTTTACGATCGCGCCTACCATTGTGCCGTCGTTGAGGTTATTGTCGATCGCCTTTTTGTAAGCCTCGTTAATCTTGCCCATTGCCTTTGAAAGGTCGGTTTCGAAGTTCTGGAAGTAAGCGTAGGGCTTTTCGCCTTCGGCAAGCTTTTTGATACCGTTCTGTATCTCGTACTCCTTAATCTTGTACTTCATATTGTTGAGCATGAGAATTGTGATGTAATCCATCTCCGCCTCAAAGTGGATATTGCTGATTTCGCCGTTGATGTCCTTTTGAACCATCTGCAAATAGTCTTTGGAATCCTTCCAGCTGTGTGCTTTTTCTTCGTAGTTTACCGTTAATTTTTTGTAGAGGTAATCGGTTGTTGCCTCATAACCGCATTTTTTATCGGTGCTGTGACGCTCGCCGAGTACGTATTCCTTCATTTTGTTGAAGTTCTTTTCAAGATTTGAAATGTTGCATGAGCTCTCGTTTAGGATCTCCTTGTATGCGCCGTAGGTGGTCGCGTCGATTACACCCTCGCCTGCCTTGGTGATGTTGTCGCTGTGCTGCTGAATCTTTGCAAGAGCGTTTTTGTAGTCATCGTGAATGCTGTCTGCTTCCTGACGGAAGTCCTTGGTGTCGATGTTTTTGTTGATAACCTTAAGGGTGTCCATCTCTTTCTCGTGGTTCTTCTTAACAATGTCCTTGAGCTCGTCAATCTTTTTGATTGCGTCCTTGACTGTAGGCTGTTTTTCTTCCGTGCCGCTGAACACCCATTCGAGCAGGTAGCCTGCGCCCATCTTAAGGAGTGAACCGCCGATGCTGTTTGTTACGAACTTGTCGATTGTTTTGGTGATAGCAAAGGAGCTGAGGTCTTTTGCAATTCCCTTAACGCTGACTGCCGAAGCGCTTGTCATTGCTACTGAGCCGACTGAAAATACTGTGATTACCGAAAGTACGCCGGCGATGATTCTTGTTTTAATTTTCTTTGTGTTTTTCATTTTTCTTTCTCCTTTTTTAGAATTTTTGTTTGTGTTGTTATTATTGAGGGTTGAGAGTT
>CAMHHL010000167.1 GCA_946184925.1 uncultured Clostridia bacterium
TCTCGAGGGTCTGAGAACGGGCATGTTCACCTACATAGCCCACCCCGATATTCTCCGCCACGAGGACCCCGTCTTTTACCGTGAGCTGATGACGGAGTATTGCAGGGAGCTGAAGGATATGGATATCCCCGTTGAGTACAATATTCTCGGCTACCGCAACAAAAAATGGTATCCGAACGCGCTGTTCTGGCAGGTAGTCGCCGAGGTCGGCAACCGCGTTGTGCTCGGCTATGACGCGCACGAACCCGGAGCGCTTCTCGAGGAAAACAACTACGACGCGTGCATGGGGTACCTGAATATGCTCGGTATCACGCCGATACAGTTCAGGGATATAGAAATACGCCGTCCGAACGGCAAGATTTTCGGATAAAAAACATTTTAGTGCATTGACGCTTTACACAATGTGTTGTATAACATATGAGGAAAAATTGTAATTTGCGCAATAATGCTTTCGCGATTACGAACAATAAAAACAAGGAGGATATTTTTTATGCCACACATTGACGATTTTGTCAAGGACATTATGGAAAACGGCGTTTCCGCAAAAACACCGCACGAAGCTGAAATCAAAGAACTGACCGGGGTCATCACCGCGGAAAAGGAAAAAATCGAGGGTGAGTACGAGAAAATCGGCAGACTCTACTACAAGAACAATTCCCACAAGACCGACGGTGAGCTCGGCGCGCTTGTAGCAGGCGTTAACGCCTCTAAAAAGAAAATCAAGGACAGCAAGCTGAAAATCGGTCAGCTGTTTGATATCACCTTCTGTGAGGAATGCGGCGAGCAGGTCGACGAGGACGCTCTCTTCTGCAACAACTGCGGCGCCAAGATGCCCGTAAAGCTCCTGCCCGGCATGGTTCTCTGCAAGCACTGCAACAAGGCTGTAAGAGAAGGTATCCGCTTCTGCACAAACTGCGGCCACTCGATGCTCGAAGAGCCCGAGCCTCCCAAGGCGCTCAAGGAATGCGCAAACTGCGGCTTCACCACCAACGACCCCGACCTGATGTTCTGCGAGAACTGCGGCAGACGTCTTGTCACCGAGGACGGCGAAGAGGTCACACAGGAAGAGGAAGCTCCGAAGGAGCCGACCAAGAAGGTCTGCACCAACTGCGGCTTCGAAATCTTTGACGTTGAGACCATGTTCTGCAACGACTGCGGCAGACGTCTGGTAGAAGCGTCCGAGCTCGAGAACGCGGAATGATAAAAAAATAACAGGACACTTCGGTGTCCTGTTTTGTTTTTAAATCATTTTCTTTTCTTTGCCTTGTTCACAAGACGGAGGATCTCGTCATCGGAAACCTTTCCGTCCCTCGCCGCGCGGATAAGAGCGCGGATATGCTCGTTGTCGTTGATATACGTCACAATGTCCATCGGTACGGTCTTTTCGGACGCGGATTCGCTCGCTAGGTCGTAAAAATACGCCTGCTCATCTTCGTCAAGCCCAAACAATGACACCATTCTCTGCAAAATCTCGTAGCTTGGCGCGTAACGCTTGCCTGTTTCGATGCTTGACTGGTATACGGGCGAAATCCCGAGCATTTCAGCCAACACACGGATAGACAGCTTCTTCGCTCTGCGCTTCAGTCTGACAAATTCTCCGAACAGCATCTCAATCATCTCCTATTTCTTCTATACTTTCCTTATTATCCCAGTTTCTATTATATACAATGACAAAGCGGAAAGACAATTCATTTTTGTTAAAAAAATCACGAAAAATATGTTGGTTTCTGTTGGTTTTTGTGATACAATAGAAATCGCAAGAAGCCATTGACAAATTGGCAATAAAAATGAACTTTATAGACTCTGAAAGGGAGTTTATTATGGCAAATACTCTTACTCTGCTCGTCATTGAGGACGACGACTCCGTCTGCGGCGAATACGCGCGGCTGTGCAGCACCTCACGCGGTATCATTCTCGCCGGCGTTACGAATTCATCACAGGAGGGTCTTGAACTCACCAAAGAAAAACAGCCCGACGCGGTCGTGCTCGACCTCGAGCTGCACAACGGCAGCGGCAACGGGCTGCTATACCTTTCGGAACTGCAAAAGCTCAAGCTTGGTCATCAGCCGTACGTGATGGTCGTCACAAACAACATCAGCGCCGCCACCCACTCTCTTGCGCGCAAGATGGGTGCGGATTTTATCATCACAAAGAGCCAGACCGACTACAGCGTTTCGATGGTGCTCTCGATGCTCCAAAGCATCAGCGCCTGTATGTATGAAGGAAAGAAACCGGCTTCCGTTCCCGACGAAAGCTGCGGCGACCTCGACGGCAGGATATGCGCCGAGCTCGACCGCATCGGCATCAACCCCAAGCACAAGGGCAGACAGTACCTGCGCGAGGCGATCGCGCTGATTTGCGAGCGAAAGCAGCCGAACATAAGCGCCGTTATCGCGAAGCGCTATTCAACGACCTCCGCGAGCGTTGAGCGCGCCATGCAGCACGCCATCAACCGCGCGTGGAAGCTGACGGACATCGACACCCTGATAACCTGCTACACCGCGCGTATCAACCCTGCAAAGGGCGTTCCGACCACCACTGAGTTTATCTATTACTACGCGGAAAAAATCGTAAAATAACCATGGAACTTCGCCACATCTTTACCCAGAACAACATCGTACTCTGCTTTTTTCTGAACTGCATTTTCACCTATTTTTCGGCGGGACTGCTGTTTTACAGATCGCTCAATGAAAAAATATCTCTCAGAAAGTGCTTCCTGCTTTTAGCCTTCGGGGTAGCAATATCCGCGCTCTACGCGTGGGTGTTCAGATACAGCTGCCAGCTCGCGCAGGTCATCTCGTTTGCGGGTTCGACAGCGGTATTTTCAATGAGCCTCAAGGGAAACCGCAACAAAACCACCGCCGTGGGCTTTATGTCCAACGGCTTCGCGCATTTTCTGAGGTTCCTCTCGGCGATCACGGTCGCCTGTGTATTCAGCGTGTTAGGAATCGGAGTATATAACATCTACATGGCGCTTACCGCCAACGCACTGACGCTTTTTCAGGCTGAGCTTATCGCGCGGCTGAAGCGTCTGAGAAACGGAGTACAGTTTTTCCACAAGACCGAGAACCTCGGCATCGGGATTTTTCTCTCGGGCATAATCTTCATACTG
>CAMHHL010000168.1 GCA_946184925.1 uncultured Clostridia bacterium
CCGGTGTAAATCAGCGTATGGCAGCTCAGAAGCTCCGCGTGGTACGACACATAATCCATGATGATATAATCCGCTGTCCGGTACTTTACGGGCAGCTTTTCTATATCTCCGTAATGGGGAACAAAGAGCAGGGTTCTGCTTTCAATCGTCAGGTACTGATATACAATACCGTCAATATTCATCACTTCGTCAACGGTACCGCTGTTAAGTACAAATGATATGCGGCTGTTCTCGGACAGCTCAAAGTCCGCGTCCTCGGATATTTCATCAGCGTATTTCTGATTGACAATTGTGTTTTTCAAGTCGAAGTGTTCCTCCAGCATCGTGAGATAAGAGGAATAGTTTACGCGGTTCGGGATTACCGCGTTATCAATAACGCTGTTGTATGCGTACAAATCATCGATAACATCGTCGTTGTAACGTCCGTTGCCGCCGCAGCACAGTATTGACAGGCTTCCGTCCTTGCTGACACCCGCGGTCAGTCCTCGATATGTTTGTTTGAGATAGATTTCCGTCGGGTGCGTGTCCGTCAGCACCTGCACTGACCAGCCCGTACCCAGAACGCACGCGGATATGAGGATAGAGGCGACGACGTATTTTTTCTTCGCGTGGATAAGATATCCGACAGCCACAAGCGCGCAGGTTACGCCCAGCCAGATGAAATAGTATAGCTTTTCTGTTCTTACGGAGGAGAACGGGATCGAAGCGACAAAGGAATTGATGTTCAGATGCGCGCCGCAGAGAACGTTCAGCAAAAGCGCAATCGGTTTCGCGAGAACAGAGATGAATGGGATAAAGTACAGCGCCAGCATAATTACCGACAGAATCAATATTAAGCTCGCAATCGGCGAGGTGATGATAGAAACGGGAACAACCAGCAGCGGAATCCGACCGATGAACAGCGTCAGAATCGGCATTACCCACAGCGCAGCCGAAACTGAAACAGCAATCAGGTTGACAATGAAATTCAATATCCATCGCAAAGGCTTTAACTTAACGGAACAGATGTGAAGCACCCGCGTAAGGAAACCGATGATTTTCGGCGCCCACAGGACAATTCCGAGTGTTGTGGAAAACGACATCAGCACGCCCAGATCACCGACGACGAACGGATTCGGCAGCGCCAGTATCAGAGCGGCAATACCAAGCGAGTTTATGCTGTCTACCTTTCGATGCACTACGTCGCCGCAGTAGGCGAGGATTACCATAATACCGGCTCTCATAACGGAACGAGTAAATCCCGTCACCGCGGAGAACCCGATGACAACAACAAGGAAAATAATTAACCTCGGCAGCCGCGATATTTTAGTCCGTTTCAGCAGGATATTTATTAGTCCGCAGAGTACGGAGAGGTGCATTCCCGATACGACAATCAGGAACGAGGTTCCAGTGCGCTGAAAGTCGTGCTTGTAGGTTTTTCTCAGACCGTACTTGTCGCCGAGTAAAATAGCCTTGCACAGAGCTCCGCTGTCGCGGTTCAACAGCTTTGTCAGCGCACTCTTACATTTCATTCTTACGTTAACGGCGAGGCTGTACAGAGAGAAGTGCTTTTCTCCTGTAGTTCTCAGCTCAAAGCTGTCGTCCTGAGACGCGCTGAGAAAACACCCCTTGCTGATTAGGTTCTCGCTTTCGTGCGCGGATACGAACAGCCTGCCCTCAACACAGTCGAATTCCTCAGCCTCAAAGTCGTTATAGACCGTGAGGTTGATTTTGACCTCTGCCTTTTCGCCGTTGATCTCCTCGGTTTGCAGCGGGATCACGATGATTTTGCTGCCTATGTTGATTTCATCGCAGATATAGCCTTTGAATGATATTTCTTTATCGGAAAAATTATCGACAACGGGCTGGTAGATATAATTCCGATAAAGAAATATACTCACAACCGCCAAAGCCGCGGAAATGCCCGCGAGCAGCATGGTTTTTCCGGTTTCAAATCTTTTTACAGCCAGAACAATGCCGCAGCCTGTGATCACAAAGCCTGCTGCCAGCAGAAAAACAGCGGATTTTGGCAGAAAAAAGGCGACCGCCAGTACAGCCAGATAAGTTGATCCGATTGTACCGAACAGCCGCTTCATTGTTTTTCTCCGGGAATGGTTTAATTGTGGTGGTTCATTCTGTAGCAAAGGGTCATGAGCTTGTCGCTCAGGTGAACATTCTCGACCACGGTATCGCTGTATCGCGTGGTAATATCATAGTGACTGAAATTCCAGAAGCTCCTGATTCCGAGGGAATAGAGTTTATCCAGTACCGTTTCCACATTTTCCTTGGGGATACAGAGAATCGCGGTGTCGACCTGATTGCTGCTGCAATAAGCCTCAAGCTCGTCGTCGTGGCGGATAACCATTTCACCGATGGTCTGACCGACCTTTCTTTTATCGTTGTCAAAGCAGGCGACGAGTTCAAAGCCCAGCTTGTCAAAGCTGAGGTGGTTGGCAAGCGCGGAGCCGAAGTTGCCGACGCCTATGAGTATCGCCTTGTAGCCGTTATTCAGTCCGAGAATACCCTTGATTTCGTCCTTGAGCTGGCTGACGCTGTAGCCGTAGCCCTGCTGACCGAAGCCGCCGAAGCAGTTCAGATCCTGTCTGACCTGCGACGCGGTGACGTTCATGATATCCGCGAGCTTGTTAGATGAGATCCTGTCGACACCCTGCTCGTCGAGCTCGGTGAGAAAGCGGTAATAGCGTGGCAACCGCCGTATTACCGACATGGAAATGCTGTCATTCTTTGACATACGCACGTATCTCCTTTGAGGGATTAAAGCATTGCCGTAAGACGTTCGTTGATTGCCTTGAGGAAGTCCTCGGTGTTTACCTTAGTTTTGTTTTCGAGTGTGGAAATCAGGTACAGGTCGCCTGTCATAATGCCGTCCTCGATAGTCTTGATCGTAGCCTTCTCGAGCTTTTCGGCAAATTCAGCCAGCTCGGGCAGCTTGTCAAGCTCGCCGCGCTTTCTGAGAGCGCCTGTCCACGCGAAGATCGTCGCGACAGAGTTTGTAGAGGTTTCCTCGCCCTTGAGGTGCTT
>CAMHHL010000169.1 GCA_946184925.1 uncultured Clostridia bacterium
CGTTTAAAGGCGAAAAACGGCGAAATTATTGCCACCTCCGAGGGCTATAAGGCGAAGGCAAGCGCCCTTAACGGCATTGCCAGCATCGGCAAAAATGCCCCCGACGCGAAAGTGGAGACGGTGGAGCAGTAGTCAGAAGTTATAAGTTATAAGTTAGGCGCTGTGAAGAAACGAAGCTAAAAGCTTCCGACTTCACAGCGCCCTCTTTTTTGCAGCAGTTATGTGGAAAAATGTTGAAAAAGCCGCACACTTCCCCTTACCCCAAAGGAACAGCTCTTTGAATATCACGCAGCCTTTTGGAGTCTGTTTTGCTTGTTATAGAATTTGTGGAGGTTAAACCCGATAGAAACCAGATAAATCTCCAGTTTAACCCTTTGCTGACCTTTTCGCACCATTCGTTTGTACCAACGGTCATACTTGATGACGCCAAAGGTGCCTTCGGCTTGTATCGAGCGGTTCGTTCGCAGCAGTGCGCCGTGGATACATTCGAGGTTTTCCAGAACCTCCCGGTGCATGGCGGTCAGCTCTTGATTTAAGGAAATCGTTCGGTTTTTATCCGTCTTTTTGCATTGCTCGGCATACGGACAGCCGCTGCAATCCTCGCAGCGGTAGATTTCTTTCTGCCGCCCGTAATTGTTGTTTTTGACCGGTTTTCGATGGGAGAAAATCATTTTCTTATTGTTCGGACAGCGCAGATTTCCTTTGTCATCAATTTTGAAATTGACCGCGCGAAACGGGTTGTCGCGGTACTTTTCGTCCTTGACTTCCTTTTGGTACATGGTAAATTTCATGTACTTTTCCATGCCGTTTTCCTGACAGAAAATGTAATTGTTGTAGGAGCCGTAGCCCGCGTCGGCTACGGGATATTTCGGATAAAAGCCGTAAATGCTTTTGAACTTTTCCATCAGCGGTACGAAACAGTCCATATCGCTGCGGTAACGGTTGACATCCACTACAGCAATATATTCGTCTGCAACGCCGACCTGCACGTTATACGCCGGCAGAAGCTGGTCGTTGCCCATGTAATCGCGCTTCATCCGCATAAATGTCGCCGATGGGTCTGTCTTGGAATAGCTGTTCCTGTCCTCTCCGCAGGTCTCGAGCTTTTCTACATACTCGCTGAGCTTGTCGCGATATTCGATGAGTTTTTCAACGTTTCTCTGTTCAGCGGTTTTTCTGTGACCTTTGCCGTGAGCAAATGTGCTTTCATCTATCTTCCGGAGAATGCGGTAGCTCGACAGCACCTCATCTAAATACGCCGGAACATATTCCGTATTGATTTGTATGGTAACGCCCTCGTATGACAACTCCTGATTCATCTTTTCAAACAGCTCGGTTATCTTGGCAAACAGAGCATATCTGTATTTCTCCGTTGCCTTTTTCCATACAAAAGTGTACTTATTGGCGTTCGCTTCAAATTTCGAGCCGTCGATGTACAGATGATTCAGGTCAACGTGATCCTGCTCGAAGAGATACTCGTTGATATCCTTGAATATATCTTCAATGCTGTCTTCAAGATATTCGTTGATAAAGTTGCCGAACGTGTGGTAAGACGGCGTTTCGTAATCCATCAGGTACATATACCGGATGTTGACGCGGCACTCGTCGTCGATTGTTCTTAAGGATGCATATCCTTTATCCCTGAAAGCAAACAAGACTGTTTTAAGCAGATTGACCGGATTATATCCCAACCGACCGGTACTTTTTACCTTGCCCTTGAGATACTTCTGAACTCCAATCGCCTCCATTACATGGTCAAACGCTATTACCGGATCAGAAATTTCTAATAAATCTGAAACAAATACTGGAAATCTTCCTTGCTTTGGTGTATAATTGATTTTGGTATTGTTTTTCACAAAATTATTATACCACAACAGGCACATAACCGTCTATGCTTTCGGTTATGTGCCTGTCTGTTTTTTGGGGGTGTTTTTTCACAGCCCCTTTCTTTGCTCTCTGAAATAGCGCTCACAATCGCCCACAAACCGCATGTGCCGGCTTTGTTCGGCTTGGTTGGGTACGACTGCGAGCTTTTTATTCGCGCGACACAGGGCGAAATTTTCGCGTTAAGTTTTGTCGCTCATAGAATCAATCATCAGTCTGACTGCCAACGAAAAACCTCGGCAAAACGCGTCGCGTTCGCCGAGGCTCGTTAACTTTGTGTGGTTGTCTTTGATTATTTCAAGTATTATTTTCTGTTGTTCTGTCAATGTTGCGGACAACTCCTGTTCATGACGGATAGGGTTATCGGGAGATTTGATATATCCATATGATAAAGACAGAGCTTTCTTATTACAGCAGTTCAAAAAATGTGATGAAGTCACATGCCTGTCGGATAAGCAGAGCGATTCCTTTCAATCCAATCGCAAAACCTTTGTGATAGAAAAAGAATCAGCACGAAAAATCACTGACTATATCAACGCTAAAGGTATATCTGCCTTTATGCTGTTCACGGCGGCTTTGGCAACCTATATCAACCGCGTAAAGATGAACACAGAAAGGTTTTATATCGGTACAGCGGTTTTGAATCGTTCTTCATTTGCCGAAAAGAACACGATTCCTCGGCTACGACAAAGGCCCTGACGGCAGGATGGTGGTAAACCCTGCGGAGGCGGAAACGATAAAGAAAATATCCCGCCTTTTCCTTGAGGGCACGACGCCCTACGGCATCAGCCGCCAGCTTGAGTCGGACGGCGACCTCAGTCCCTCCCGCAAGCCGAAATGGAACGCCACCACGGTCAAGCGGATACTTTCCAACGAAAAATACAAAGGCGACGCCCTTTTGCAGAAAACCTATACCGTGGACTACCTTACGAAAAAGACGAAGGTCAACGATGGCGAGATTCCGCAGTACTATGTCGAGGGCGACCACGAGGCAATCATCGATCCCGCCGTTTTCGACCGTGTGCAAATAGAACTTGAGAAACGCTGCTCCGGCAAGAACCGCCACAGCGGAGTCCACGACTTCTCCGGCAAGATACGATGCGGTCAGTGCGGCTCGTGGTACGGCTCG
>CAMHHL010000170.1 GCA_946184925.1 uncultured Clostridia bacterium
CCATGATAAAATATAATCACTGAAACGAAAGGAGAGAGCATCATGACCATGCGTTATTCAACGTGTTGTAATACTATTATGTGTACGATGCAAAAGGGATATTTCTGCGTTGTGGCATGCTGTGCGCTCCGAATGTGAAGGGCAATTCTGCGTTTCACTGAGGAAGTCAGCGCATGACTTCCGTTTTTTATGCCCAAAACGGGCAGAAAGGGAGTAATCAAATGAAAAAAGTATTAATCGTCTGTATCATCGCGCTTGTCGCCGCGTTCAGCGTGACAGGCTGCGCGTCGACAAACGCATCAAACGAGAGCAGTCACAGCGAAAGCACAACGCACGACTGCTGCAAGGACAAAGAAGCGACTGATTCCGAGGTTCCAGATTGCTGCAAGAGCAAGGAACACGCGGATAACGATACATCAAAAACCTCAGATGTTCCCGACTGCTGTGCGGGAGACTGATAAAGATAAATTGATCAACACATTTAGAAAGGGAAATAAAAATGAAAAAAAGAATTCTCGCGGCTCTTTTCGCCGCCACACTGACATTAACCGCTTTTGCGGGTTGTAATACAGCTTCATCAGACTCAACCTCCGAGAACTCCGCTTCCGCAAGCACTGCAAAGGAGTCCGGAACGGAATCAGCAAAGGCAACGCTCGAAAAAACAAGCTTCAACCTCGGACACCTAAATTCCACCGCTCACCTGCTCGGCTTTGTTGCCAAGGAGGAGGGCTATTTTGAGGAAGAGGGACTTGACGTTACTCTCACGCTGTTTTCATCTGCCGCGGAGCTTTCAAGCGGTCTTGAATCCGAAAAGCTCGACGTTGCCTTTATCGGTTCGGTTCCGGCGCTGACCTTCCAGAGCAAGGGTCACGACCTGACTATCTTCGGCGGTGAGATGACAAACGGTCACGGTTATGTGATCAAGCCGGAGTACGTCGAGGGCAAAACCGACTGGGACGTTTCGATTCTCAAGGGCAGAAACGTCGCTTCCGTCAAGAACTCCGTACAGGACGCGGAGCTGCAGATCCTGTTAAAGGATAAAAATATTGAGATCGGCGAGGGGGAGGACAAGGTCAATATCGTCTACTTCGACAGCCAGAAGGACGCCTATAACGCTCTCCAGAATGACACCATCGACGCGGCTTCGGCGTATTCACCATACACCTCGCTTGCCGAGAGTCAGGGCTACAAGATCGTCTACCGCTGCTCCGAGGAAGAGCTCCTCAAGAATCAGCCTTGCTGCCGTCAGGTCGCCACAACCGAGGCGCTTTCCAAATATCCCAACTCCTACAATGCGTTTGAGCGCGCACTGATCAAGGCGTACAAGTTCACACAGGAGAACAAGGAGCAGACCGTCAAGGTCGTAAAAAAGTACATTGACATTGAGGAAAACCTGATCAACACCGAGGTGTACGGCGGCTACGGAGCCTCCGTTCCCGACCCCGACAAGCAGGGTACCGTTGCTCTCAAAAACTCCATTGTGGAGCTGGGCTACACCGAGGACTACGACATCGATAAGCTCTATAACACAGAGATATACAAGAATGCTTTGGCAAGCCTGATCAAGGAAAACCCCGGCGATAAAATCTACGCGGAGCTTCAGGAGCATTTCGACAAATACGAATAACAAAACATATCCGGGATGAAGGTTTATGAGTAAGATAGAAATCAAAAATTTAACGGTTGACTATACCGAGAAGAAGAACCGCTTTACAGCCCTGAGGGACGTCAGCTTTTCGATCGAAGAGGGCGAGTTCGTCAGCATCATCGGCTCGAGCGGCTGCGGAAAGAGCACGCTGCTCAGCATTCTGGAGGGTATCAATTTCCCGACCTCGGGAGAAATCCTGATAGACGGCGAGCCGATCAAGGGTACGGGCACCGACCGAGGCGTCGTATTTCAGCACTATTCGCTGTTTCCGTGGATGACCGCAAGGAAGAACGTCGCTTTCGGTGTGAAGCAGGTCAATAAGTCCGCTTCCAAGGCGGAACGTCTGCAAATCGCGGACGAGTTCCTCGAAAAGGTCGGACTGGAAAACTTCAAAAACAAATATCCCTCACAGCTTTCGGGCGGCATGCAGCAGCGTGTTGCAATCGCGAGAGCGCTCGCAATGGACACGGACATTCTTCTGATGGATGAACCGTTCGGTGCAATCGACGCGAAGAACCGCACCATTCTGCAGGAGCTTCTGCTAGAGCTTTGGGAGGGCGACGGCACAAGCCCGAGAAAAACCGTTGTGTTTGTCACTCACGACATTGACGAGGCAATCCTGCTTTCGGATAAGATAGTGATGATGACCGCTCATCCCGGTCAGGTATACAAAGAGATAGAGGTTCCCTTTGACCGCCCGAGGAACCGCGCGCAGCTTGTTCAGACAAAGGAATACAACAAGTTCCGCAACAGGCTGCTCGCGATGTTCTACAGCGACATTGTGAACAAGATCGGCGGAGAGGAGGTCGTGCTGTAATGACTCTCAAAAAACGTTATCTCAGAACGGTACATTTCCTGTTTATCGCGCTGCTGCTCGTTCAGCTTCTGCCGGACAAACTGACCACGGACACTTACGCCGGTTATGTTGTCTGGTTCGCCGTCGGCGTGGAAATTCTGACTCTGACAGTGTCGGCAATAATAAAAAAGCCGCTCGGACTGACCCTCTTTGCGGATATCGTCAGCTTTATTTACGGTTTGCTGATCGCGTGGACGCTGGCGACGGCAAAATTCAATTTGCTGAAGCCCTCGCTGTTTCCGCCGCCCGGAAGAGTTTTCTGGCAGCTCATCGGCGACTACGAAAAAATATTCACGAACATTCTCAGCTCGGTCGGCATTATTTTGCAGGGTTACCTGTTGGCAGCTGCCGTTGCGATCATTCTCGGATTGCTGCTCGGTTCAAGCGAACGACTCGGCAACGTCGCGACTTATCTTGCAAAGTTCTTAGGCGCGATCCCGCCGATCGTATACATTCCATACGGCATCGCGCTGCTGCCAACCT
>CAMHHL010000171.1 GCA_946184925.1 uncultured Clostridia bacterium
GTTGAAGCCTGAGCCTCGGTTCTGACTGCGCGCGGAGCCTCTGTCTGCGGCTCTGTGGGCGCTTCAACGCGGTATTTGCCGTCCGTGAGCGTGAACGCCGCTGCCGCGAGAGCCGTGTCGCTGCCGCCGAAGCACTCGGGCAGGCGCATCATCAGACAGTAACAAGCCGTTCCGATAAGCGAAACGGCAAGACATATCCTGAAAAATTTTCGAATCCGCACTTTCAAATCATCACCTGCTTTTGGAATAATTATATGCAGGCGACAAAATATTTATGAATGCGCTACATCAGCTCAACGAGCTCCTCAAGCGTGAACCTGTCCTGCATGGCGGCGTTCAGCGAGAGCGCAATGAGCCGTGACGCGCGCTCCGTTAGAAGGTCGATTTCATTCGGGATAACGAGCATCTGTCTGCCGTCGGGCACAAGGCTCTCCGCCTTGTCGCGCTTGAACTCACTCCCGAGAAGGTCGCAGGCGAGGGTTCGCAAGTCAACTACGGTCGGAACGCCTATCGAAATCACGGGCACACCGAGGGTTTCCCTGTTGATTGCGGTGCGGTGGTTGCCTACTCCCGCTCCCGGGGAAATTCCGGCGTCGCTGATTTGGAGCGTAGTTCCGAGCCTTTCGAGCCTTCGCGAAGCGAGCGCGTCAATCGCGACAACCGCGTTAGGTCGGATACGCTTTACGATGCTGAGGATATACTCCCCTGTTTCTATGCCCGTCTGACCCGTGACTCCCGTGCTCATCACCGCGACAGGCCGCAGCCTGTCAAGTCCCGTCGCGCGCGCAAGCTCTCCCGTGATGTGGCGCGTCGCAAACACCTTCGCGGCAGTTTTCGGACCGAGAGAATCGGGCGTTATCTCCTCGTTGCCGAGTCCCGCGACGAGCAGCAGACCGTTGACGGGAAGCAGGCGGCGGATTTCGGCTCCGATCGTCCTGAGCCGCCCGTCGGTATCCGAAAACCTGTCCGTCAGCGATTCAAGCTCAATCGTGACATAGGTGCCTTCCTCCTTGCCGAGCGCCAGCCTCGCGCGCTCGGTTCTCACGGTCAGCCGCGAAATCTCCATGCCGTTCTCGCTGTAGGTATCAAAATCCACTCCGCCGATGTTTTCTCCCGCAATCTCGCGAGCCTCAACCGCCAAATCTGTTCTTAAACGCATCAGTTCGCCTCCCGAAAATAGATTGTGACTTTTGGCAGAGAAATATTCTTTACAAATCGATTTTAATCTGGTATACTGAGTTAATAATCAAAAAATACGGCAATATAAAATATTTTGACAGAGGTGAACGGATTGAAATATAATCCAATGATTAAAATTATCACCGTGCTCTCCGCTGCCGCGCTGCTTACAGGCGCCGTCAGCGTTTCCGCCTCAGCAGTTGTCATCGACGGCGAAGAGGTCGCCGCGACCTACGATGCTACCGTTGCAGAAGGCTCCTCAGACGATTTGCCGTCGTCGTACAGCTCACTTGACAAGGGCTACGTCACTCCCGCAAAAAGCCAGAGCTATAACGACTGCTGGGCGTACAGCGCCACCGCGGCGTTTGAGAGCAAGCTGCTCCGCGACGGCGTCGTCACCGACACAAACGCCGTGCGAATGTCCGAGCTTCACCTGAACCTTTGGGCGACTACGCGCACAAACGGCAAGGGCTGGATCCGCAGCATAAGCGACTCCGGCTACTGCTACATAGCCCCGGGATATTACGCTTCGTGGCAGGGCGGTATTTTCGAGAGCGACGCTGCCGACATTCTGCCCGATTCCAACATCAAGGGCGACGAGGTGCCGACCGACCGCGCCAAATACGGCGTTACCGCGATGCGATATGTTTCCCGAAACAATATGGACGGCATCAAGCGCGCGATCATGGAGAACGGCGGAGTGACCACGGGCTACTCGCACAAAGGCATCTTCATGAACAACAGTACCTCCTACTATATGCCTGAATCCTATACGGAACCAAAAAACGGCCATCAGGTTGAAATCGTCGGCTGGGATGACAACTACGACAAGAGCAATTTCAAAAGCACTCCCAAAAACAACGGCGCGTGGCTGATGAAAAGCAGCTGGGGCAGCGGAAGTCCGCTGAACGGTTTTTACTGGATATCCTACGAAACCAAATATCTCTTTGACGGAAAAGCCTACGAGCCGTGCTTCGCTATTGAACAGTACGAGGAGATAACCGACCGCAAAAAGATGATTCAGAACGAAATCTTCGGCGCGACATACGAGGTCACCTTGGAAGGCAAAAACGAGGGCGTTTTTCTCAACCGCCTCACCTTTGACAAGGACTTCTATGTACTCGACAAGGTTATTTTTGAAACAAAAGCCGAAAGCACCGAATATGAACTCTACCTCGTTCCCGAAGCGGACGGAGCACCTTCAAACGACACGGATACATGGAAGCTCATCGGCAGCGGTACAACCGATCACGCGGGTTATATCTGCACTGACATCAACAACATAGAGCTGACACAAAGCACCGCGTCGATCGCGGTCAAGCTCAAAAACAACGGCGGCGACGCCAAAATCGGCGTTGACGAGTGGGTCGATACCAGCAACGGCGCGTTCAAGTTTATACCCGAATCCGAATTCGGAATGAGCTACTTTTATGATAACGGCAAAATGACCGATCTTATGCAGTGGTACAAGGACACTCTGAACAACGATATGGGCGGAACCCTTGTTATCAAGGGGCTGACATTCAAGCCCGAGAGCGGCGACGTTAATCTGGATTCAAATGTCGATATTTTAGATGTAACTCTGATTCAACAGTATCTTGCGGAACTCGAACAGCTTAGTACGAATCAGAAAAAGCTCGCGGACTTTAACGGCGACGGCGAAATTGACATTTCCGACGCAACAGCGATTCAGGTAAAGATAGCTTCTTAACAACACAATAAAAGCAAAAAGAGAAGTCTCCAAACAGGACTTCTCTTTTTTTGCGCGTATCCGGACAAACAAAAAAGGCGGTTTTGAACCGC
>CAMHHL010000172.1 GCA_946184925.1 uncultured Clostridia bacterium
AATACGGTGACTTTGATGCTGTCTTTAAATTTATTGAGTTGGGTTTCCATATGTTTTTCCTCCCTTTTGATTATTCAGATGTCGGACTATGGTTTTGATCGTCTAATCATCTCCTTCATCGAAGTCATCTTCATCCTCAAAGTCCTCTTCGTTGTTACAATATACTTGTAGCATGAAGTCCGCAAGTTTTTCCCAAATTCTAGTGTAAAGTTCTATTTGCCGAAGTCTCTGTTCGCGTTTATCCAGGTGCTCATTTATCTCGTTCAGAGATTCGTGGATGTCACGGAGCGATTTGAGATATTTTGCGTAATCAGGAGTTTTCTTATCAGGTTGTCTGATGTAATTCACATATCGGACAACCTCTTTTTCTAACCGTTTCATTGTGTCGGTCAGTTCGGTGATTTGCTGAGGCGTTACGTTTTTGTTTTTCTTTGCGAGCTCGGTTGTGTTCTGAACTCGTTTGTAGATGTCGAGCAGTATGCTGCTCCAAAAACGGTGATCTTTGCAAACGATGATTCTTTTTCTTCTCACCAGATTCATAATAAACCGCGAAACACTTTGTTGCAATACTCTTGATAAATAGTATTACGATATAGTGCGGTGAGCCGGGCTGCGACCTCAAGCGCACAAGAGAGCGGGTGCAAAGGAAGAGAGAGAAAGATAAGATCGAGGAACAACGGTTAAAGGAAAGAGAGATTCAAAACGATATATAGAAAAAGAGGTTCTGATTGTTTCAGAGCCTCTTTTCGTTCAAATCAATTTTTTCGTTATGGTAAGGATATTCTTTCCGTCCTTGTATTCATAGCTTACATTGTCCATGCTCTTCTTGACCATAAAGATGCCAAGACCGCCCTTTTTGCGCTCCTTGGCGGAAAGCGTGGTGTCGGGGTCAGCCTTTGCAAGAGGATCATACTGTACACCGTTGTCGATAAAGGTTATCTCAACAGACAGCGGTTCTTCATGCACGCTTACCTGAACCGCGGCTTTTCCGTTTCCGCCGCCGTAGGCATAGCATGCTATGTTGACAAACAGTTCCTCAACGGCTATGTCGATTGTCGTCTGCGTCAGCATCGGACAGCCTGCTTCTTCAAGCTGCTCGTCGATGAACGCCTGAACCAAAGGGAGATTCATTCTGTCGGCTTCAACTATCAGTTCCTTCATCATTGCTCCTCCTGAGGTCCGTTATATTTCAATCCGACCATTGTCAAATCGTCAAACTGAGGAGCTTCTTTTACGAAAGCGTCAACGGCAGCGCGAACGCCCTTCAGCACCTCTTCCTGCGAAGCGCCCTTCGGAATAGCGTTGAGCGCGTCAACGGTGCGGTCTGTGCCGAAAAGCTCGTTATTCGCGTCGGTCGCCTCGGCAACGCCGTCGGTGTATACAAATATGCTGTCGCCCTTTTTGAGCTGTACTTCGGTATTCACATACTTGGACGTTCCCATTGCGCCGATCGCAAGACCGTGCTTGTCTTTCAGAATCTCGTATTTGCCGTTTTGGTTTATCATCGGATACTCGTGACCCGCGCTGGAGCTTGTGAGCTTGCCTGTGCTGATTTCGAGTATGCCCAGCCATACCGTTACAAACATATGAGCCTTGTTATTGGCGAATACGAGCTGGTTTACTCTTCCGAGTATTTCCGCGGGAGAGCCTCCGATCGTGGCGTGGTCGTTGATATAGATCTTTGACGACATCATAAACAGCGCCGCGGGAACGCCCTTTCCGGATACGTCCGCGATCACGATCGCGAGGTGATCGTCGTCGATCATAAAGAAGTCGTAGAAATCTCCGCCGACCTCCTTTGCCGGATCCATAGAAGCGTAGAGATCAAACTCCGGTCGATCCGGAAAAACCGCGGGCAGACTGCCGATCTGTATATCGGCAGCCATATTGAGCTCGGTCTCCGTTGCCGCCAGCTTTCTGCTCTTGTAATTGGAAATGACGCAGTACATAACGATCAGCGACATCAGAATAACACCGTACTGGCTTGCTTCGCCGAAGCTGCCGCCGAGCATAGCGTATTCTACAAGCGGTAAAAATACAAACGTCAAAGCCGCCGCTTTCTGCCCTATCGGATTGTGTGACATAAATATCATGACGGTCGTAAGAATACTCGTCACAGCAAGAAAGATTTCCTCTATCACATAAATATCCGTATCCTGATACACACCTTTGGCGGTGACCGTAAAGGTAACAGGTGTGATGGTATTGCTAAGCAGAATAAGCGTTTGGACGACCAACAGAATGGGGATGAGTTTTTTTGCAACACTTGCGAGCTTACCCTCAAAACCAAGCGTTTCTCTTACATACAAATAGAAGAGGTATATCATCGCCAGATCGATAAGCTTGCTCACCAGACAGGAAACGTAACAAAGCATTCGATAATCAGGCACGCGCACGGAATAAGAAATTATTTCGTTTACTACAAAGCTTGCACATACCGAAATGATAAGAAGCCTGAAGTGCTTTATGCCGCTTCCGTCCTGCCTGATACATCCGTAAAACAGCGCTGTGCAGATGAGCGCGCCCATTGAATCTATGCCTGCGTTATAAAGATACGGCTGCAGCCTTTCTTCGATGAAAAACGGAGCGTTGAGCGTTATAACAAAAAGGGTTGATAAAATGGTAAAAATCAATCCATATGTTTTGATATCTTTCAGTTTTTTTATCATAGAATCTCTCCGAGATATTTATACATTGTTTACTCAATGTTGAACAGATTGCTGAATCCGGTGAGATCAAAAACCTCACGTACAGACTGAGTGAGGTTGCGGACGACCATGTCGCCCTTGCCGTCCATAGCTTGTGCCGCACCGAGCAGGACGCGAAGTCCGGCGCTGGAGATGTAGTCCAGCTTTGCGAGATCGAGAATCAGCTTACTTGCGTCGCCGACTGCTTCGTTAATTTTGACTTCAAGGTCGGGAGACGTGATAGTG
>CAMHHL010000173.1 GCA_946184925.1 uncultured Clostridia bacterium
TCTAAGAATATTTCCTTCATACAAGTATCTCAAACATTATTGCCGGGTCAATCGAGCGCCAATGACGAAGGTATACATCATAGAGTTTTGTATAGACCAATGTATCGCATATTTCTGTAAGTTTCCTTACAGGATCGTTCTCGTCGATTAATACTTCAAAATTTAATGGTAAAAACAGTTGATTTCTTAACACTTTCATAGTATAATTAACCCGCTTTCTATGTGGATTTTGTTGCAATTTAATTATACATTGAAAGCACTAACCGGGCAACCCTTTCGGGCTACCCGGTCTTGTTTTTATTTAGGGCTTAGTGCGACAGCCCGTTATCTTTTATTATGTTCATAAGTTTAATATAAGAAGTCAGCCCAATAATACTGGCTCATATACTCGTTCTGGTACGCGTTGACTGCTCCCGCGTCCAGCTCCTTGAAACGGTAGTAGTCGCAGTCGAGCACGTCGGGGTTTGCCGCCAGAGCATTGTAGCTTCTGACCACAGCGTCCTCTGCGCCGACAGCTTTCAGGCTTTTAATCATCGCGTAAATGTAGGTCTGCAAAAGATTTTGCAGTTTTTTCTCATAGGGTTCATCCTCAAAAATTGCCGCAAAAAGCTCTCTTGTTGTGCAGGAGCTGCCCTGTTTATGAACGAGATACGCAAAGACCTCCTTAGCCTTGCTGCGCTCAAAGCGAACGTGAGCGCCGTCCGGCGTGAAAACATCAAAGTTGCCGAAGCACTGCACACGCAGTTTGGCGTTTTGCTTTGGAATAATCGGGAACCGCAAATCCTCAAGCTCCGCTTTGACCTCCTCGGCGGTGACGGGCTTCATAATATATCCCGAAGCCTTCATATCCATAGCGTCGCCTTTGTACTCGGAAAAGCCCGTAACAAAGATTATATTCATTTTTCGGTTGATTTCCTTTAGCTTTTTGGCAAGCTCCACGCCGTTCATACCGCGCATATGGATATCCAAAAAGGCGACATCACAGCCGTTTTGCTTGGTATCCTCCAGTAAATCCGTCTGCTTGCGGAACGCGGTGACGTCCGCGTCGGGCTTTGCTTCTTTGATCGCCGCTTCCAGCATTTTCAGCGCCAAAGGCTCATCGTCAAGACACAGTATTCTCATTCGGTTGATCCTCCTTCGGTAATATCACGGTCGCTGTTGTCCCTTCACCGACAACGCTTTCTATTCTAACCTCGCCACCGCACATATCGCGCAGGCGTTTTTTTGTGTTCTCCATACCAACGTGAGAGCGCCCGTCGTTCTTCTGCTCGTTCACATCAAAACCGACTCCGTCGTCACTGATAACGACCTCGTAGGCGGTCTCGGTTTCCCGTGAGGAGATTCTGACCGTGCCGCCGTCCTCTTTCATACCTACTCCGTGCTTGACGGCGTTCTCGACAAGCGGCTGAATTGATAACATCGGGAGTCTGAAATCAGTCGCCTGTATGTCGTACTCGATATTCAGTAAATCGTCAAACCGCATTTTTTCGATATACAAGTACTTTTTTAAATGTTCCAGTTCCTGCTCAAACGGCACGGGAGCGGTTTGTTTCAGGGAATCCATATTACCGCGGAGATATTTGGCGAAGGTTATAGTCGCCTCCTTGGCTGTTTTGGGTTCAAGTTCGCACATCATCGCTATTGAGGTCAAAGCGTTATACATAAAGTGAGGCTGAATCTGGCTTACCATGACATTTACCTTTGCTTCATACAGCTCTTTCTGTATTTGCTGATAGCGGATAGCTTCTTTATACTGCAGCCTGAGATCTCCTATCAGCCGTACTATCTGATATGCCATGGTGACAGCCAGTCCGTAGTTGAAGAAGAGCGAGCCGGGAAGATCGGTGAATTGGTTGATGATATCAATCACAAGCGAAATCATCAGGGGGCTCCACGATATCAGGAAGACCAGCGCTTTGCGGTTGCCCCGTGTTTCAATGCTGAGCAAAACTATTATCACTACGATACATACCGCTAATATGATAAACATATGCGGCGTGGTCGCCGTCATGTCGGCGATGTTTGTCAGGTGCAGCAAGGCGGCCGTGACGACCGTCAAAAAGTACACGACTATCGTTATGTTTGCTATAGCCCTTGTCAGTACTTTTTTCATGTTCGATTTCAGATACATGAATATCGAGGTGATAAAGAGATAACCCGTCAGCTTCACCGCGAGCAGACATATCGTAGGATTGAGGATCCACAGATTCAGAAAATCCCTTAGCGACTGCATGATCATGAAAAGTCCCCAGAGAAAGCACAGCAAGCCGAAGCAGAGGTATCTGTAGTTAATCTTGCCTAAGATGAAGCTTGAAACGGGGAAGAAGAACAATCCGAAAAAGCAGACGAGCACAAAGAGTAGGGTGCTCGGAAGCGCCTTAAAGAATATCTGGTTGAAAAGTCCTCCGTAGTAGGTCAGATTGCAGCTGAAACATTCGGAGAAGCTGAGCGTCGCCATACTGTATGGGTACTCGACCTCTAGGATAATATCCTGCTCTCTGTTGAGGACAGCTTCGGGGAGCGAATCGGTAGAGAACGGGCTGACTTCATAGCCGGGAGTCGAAAGCATTTTGTCCTCCGGCGTGTAGTTTTCTTCTGGAATGTCTGGCGCAACTCTTCGATTTGTGAAATTAAACGTTCCATCTTCGGAGCGCATAGTGTACCAGACGTCCTTTGTCGAAAATTCGAAGACTTCAAAGGCGGGGATCAGCTCGTTGATCTTGCCGCGCAGCTCGATATTATGGAAGGTCTCGTTGATGCTCTGAGTCGAATCAACAGGCTTCCACTCGCCACCGTCGACAGAATACTCTCCGTCGAGAATGACGTTTATTTTATCGTTGGTAAAATCTACCTCAATATACGGTATGCACTTTACAACTATAAAGATGAGCGACAGAATGATAAAGCCCGCGACAGCAGCGGTCAATACC
>CAMHHL010000174.1 GCA_946184925.1 uncultured Clostridia bacterium
GTAAAACCGCAAAGCAGTTTTACATAAGAAATACTCACTATCGAATGTTGGCATCGTGATACGCGTATCTCCTATTATCACACCCCGTCGCCAGGGCACTATCTTCGGCACTACAGGGCTTAACTTCCGTGTTCGGGATGGGAACGGGTGGACCCCCTGCGTCATCAACACCAACTGTTGATAGTGAGTATTCTTTTGGCTCCCCCAGTTGGACTCGAACCAACGACAACTCGGTTAACAGCCGAGTGCTCTACCGACTGAGCTATGGAGGATTATCTGCCCTGTCTCACACAGGGCTCCTAAGAGCAATTTATTAAACGGGACTCTCATCCGTTTTGCCATAAATAGGCTATTTAGTTGGATTCCTCTTCCTAAACAGTCCGTGTTAAGAATCTTTCGATGCTCTACCGAGTGAGTGTTAACCGCGGAACCAAAAACAGCTTATTTATCACTTTTTTTAAATGACTATCTTATTCTTTTTTACTGTTTACGGATCACGCCGGTGATCACCCTTCCGCAATAGCGGCAGGCGTAGTTTTCGGTGACTGCACCCACGATCGGCGCGCCGCAGCCGGGACAGCGATCCTTGACGATTTGCTTAGAGAGCGCGATCCTAAGCTCTCCGCCGTGCTTTTCCGGGGAGCAGCCGCGCAGATACCCCTCTTTAATTGATTTTACGATTTTTTTATAAACCCATTCGGGAGTAATACCGCTTGACTGTCCCAGCGGAGAATTCGCTCTGCTTATCTGCGCCAGCTCCGATATTGAAATAAACGGAGTGGGAATCTGAGCGAAACGCCGCGCGTAATTCTGGGCAGTTTCTATGGACAGCATCCGCACAAAGGTGAACACAAGTGCCGAGCCGACGGCTACAAGACCAAACGCAGAGAAGATGATCACATTCATCATGCTTGCTCTTATCAGCTCGAACGAAGAATAACTGCGTCCCGAAAGCAGGGTTTCCCTCAGGTATTCCTCGTTATTATAATTGGAAACAAAGTTCAGGAACACGATCAGAAAGATGAAAACGAAAAACAGTGCGATTCCGAAGCCGATCGCATACGCAATTCGCTTTGCGTTTAATGAAGGAGCTTTATAATAGTCAGGATTATTTGGCTTTCTGTTTGCGTTGTCGTTGATAAAGTAAACTCTCTGTCCTGAGACGACTTGTGCGGTCAGATCGGAGCTGCCGCAGTACGGACACATTCCCGTGAAATATACGCGCTTCTCCATCCAACCGCCGCAGCTGCGGCAGGAACAGGTGACAGTCTTGCTGTACAGTTCGATGATTTCGGGATATTGATAATTGACGGTTTTGATGACCCTGAAATTTTTCATATACAACAGGTGCAGCAGCGCGATACGGCTTTTGATTTGTGACGTCGTTCTGCCCGTCACTTCGGCAAGCTCCGCAAAATCGACATATCCGTTCAAATCTCCCTCAAAATAACTTGAGAAAAAGCAGGCGTCGTTGATCAACCTGCGCGAGCCCCTTGAGCATACGATCATCAATACGCCGATGATAAAGAGAAATACCGAACCGAGAGTGCTGTTTGCGTGAATAATCGTGAACCAGTCACCGAAGTAATATACGATCAGCTCAATCATATTAGAGGCAGAAGCCGCCGTAAAAAATATGCCGAGAATCAGTAAAATGACATTCTTCACTTTTAAAAATGAAATAAGACCGTTTTTAAGATACATAATGAATCCTCCAACATATGAGAAGTGATTTGACTGTTAAACCTTCTCAAATCTTCTTACCACCCAATCGTGCTTATAATGCTCATACGGGCTTGAACAATGCGGGCAGCGCCTGATTCGTGAAGCGTCGAAGCTTGCGCCGCAGCTGCGGCAGGATACCGCGTGGATCGTAAAACCGTAATCGATCTCGGCGCTCGTGCTTTTGCAGAGCAGGAGATTGAATTTATCCTTTTTTCTGAAGATCCTGCTGCCTTTGCAGTGGATATCGTCCATATGCACCACAACATCCAGATATACCAAGCCGTTTTCGACATAGTATTTCTTCACATCGAAAAGACTTCCATAGCGAAGATCGATAATATCATCAAAGGTATTTTTCATGGGTTCCCCGTCATAGACTGAGAGCTCGTCGTAATTATCCGAGTACACCATCATACTTGTCAAATAAAGGATCTTCCCTAACAGATGATCGATGGAAAAGTTCGGTTCGAAACTCCGCATAAAGCCCGGGAGATGCTTTCTGACGCGACGATACCGGAGAATCAGCGGCAGACTTATCAGCGATTTCAAGAGCACATAGCCTACTGTCGCTACGGCAAGAAGAATATATCCGCCTGCCAGACCGACCGCCGCGGCAACAGCGAGATAGAATATGCATTGAATGATGCCGAGGACGTCTGCGCTTTGGAACGCCTGTGCAAACAAATCCATATTCGTGAGATACGTGATCGACGGACCGAGAATTCCGCCGAGAATCACATAGGGCAGTACATGACGGGCGTAGCTGAAGGTCCCGACTGTATAATAATTGGTGATCTTCGGATAAAGATCGTTTAGCAGGAACCGCGTTCCGCAGAACTCGCAGCCTTCGGCGAGCTTTCTGACGACCGTTGGAGCGCCGCAGTGAGGGCACACATAATTAGCGTCTGCGTCGATCTCGGAGTTCTTCTGACCCTTGAGCCATAACGCAAATGCGTAGATATTCTCCTTTTCATGGATCTCCTTTTTCAGCTTGCCGTGAACGGAGTATCCGACCCTCGCGTCAACATTGTGAAAGGGGATCCTCGTCACGTAACGCGTATCGACGTCCATCTTCCACGCGATCCCCTTGAACATCTTGTCGAGATTATGTGTGTAATCCAGAGAGATGGAAGCGCCCTTTTTGTTGAGCCTTTCTCTTTGCAGAGACCGCGTATA
>CAMHHL010000175.1 GCA_946184925.1 uncultured Clostridia bacterium
AATTGCCATTTTCGCAAGTAAAAAAATTATCGGATGTTAAGGTAATCGGCAAAGCCTGTGATGTTGAAAATCTCCATAACTTTTTTATTTACGTTTTTCAAAACAAGCCCGTTTTTATCCTCAAGCAAATCATTGGCATTCAAAATTGCTCTCAGCGCGGCTGAACTCACATACTCAACACCTGCCATATCAAGCGTCAAGGAGTCGTTTTTTGATCCAAGCTCGTTGATTTTGCTCTCGAATTCTTCCACGGTTACGTGATCGATTTTTCCCTCGGGAGCGATTACAGGCGCTCCGTTTTCTTCATAAACGTTGATTGTCATTGTGTATTCTCCTTTGTATCTTTTTCTTTCAGCAAATCGCTGAGGATTTGATTGCCGACTTCGTTAAACTCCTCGTTTCGCATAAACATCTGAATTCCGAGAAGCTGTTCACGTGTGTAGGAATTTTTCAAGTATTCGATTAATACCTTCGGACTTAACTCTTTTCGCTTTTCGGAATCCGCGGGATTTATTCCGCGTAAAGCCCAGAAAAACATATTAGTCCAGTTTGCGCAGTCTTTACCGAACTGTTCTTCAAATTCCGCTTTTGCGGTTTTATCTTTCTCAAGCAGTTTATCATGAACCTTGCTTCGTGCGTAAAACTCGCTTAGGTCTTGTTGCTCGTCATATAAGCAGCCCTTTTCCGTACGCAAAATACGGTGAGGCTTTGCAGTAAAGCCGTTATCGGTAATGTCAAGCTCCAGTACCAAGCCTTCTGCCAAAAGCGGCGTAACATCATCACGGAAATGGAAGCAGAAATTACCCTGACCATACAGAAAATATGAATTTTTATATCGTTCTTCTTCACCGATTGCATGCGTATGCTGTGAAATTACAACATCTGCGCCGTTGTCCGCCATGCGGTGAAACCGAGTGCGCATTTTTTCACTGTTATAATGCGTGCCCTCAATACCGCCGTGATAAAACACAATCAAAAAGTCGCTCTGCTCTTTGAGCTCCTTTAGCTCACGGCAAACGCGGTATTCGTCGTAAAGATTAACCCCCGGAAAATCCTCACGCGGAGCGTTCTCAAATTGCTCGGTGACATTATATAGAATGATTTTTCTTCCGCCGTCGTCAATCTCGGCATAGCTCTTGACAGACTTTGAATTATCACCCCAGCCGAAATACCCTATGTTATTTTCAGACAGAGTTTTGCAGGTGTCAAGATACCCCTGCTTTCCGTAGTCCATCGAATGGGTATTGCCGAGAGTCGCGTAATCAATACCGAGGTTTTTTATAGCCTTGATAGTATCGACAGGAGCTTTTATACTCGGGCCGATTTTTTCAATCGGCGTGTCGCTGTCGGTAAAACAGCCTTCAAAGTTACATATTCTGTAATCCGCTGAACCAAACAGCGTGCAGAGCTTTTCTCCGAACAGCGTCTTAACATCCCCTGCTCTAAACAATTCATAATTACAAGGCATCGGGAGAAGATCGCCTGCGATAATTATTTTTGTATCCTTCATACAACCTCCTTAGAAATCCATTTCCAACGTCAGGACATTGTGACCGTCCAAATATGCGTAGCCGGTATCGCTCATCAGCTTTTTCACAATGAATATACCCAAACCGCCCGGGCGGCGCTCGGAAAGCGGCAAAGTGATGTCGGGCTCCTGAACAAGAAGTGGATTGAACGGCTTGCCCTTATCCTTAAACATTATCGTCATTCTGCGGTCACGGCACTTGGTCAAAATTTCAAGCTCACCGCCGTTTTCGTAGGCATAGGATTCAATGTTAGCGAGAATTTCGGACGTTGCGATAGAAATATTGCTCACAGTCTGACCGTCGCAGCCTGCTTCGGCACATCGTTCGCAAATGTAGTCCGTAACGCTGTCAAATGTCTCTTTTGTAAGGAAAAATGTTTTGCTGTCAGGCGGCGTAACCTTTAGATAATCCTTGAACGAAAGCGCCAAAATAGTTACGTCGTCTTGGTGTTCTTTGCCGTTTTCAAACTCTTTTACCGACTTGCGAATGGAGTTAACCAAATCCTTTTGGTTTTGCTCTTTATTAGTGTCGATAACTTCAATCAGCCTGTCGTCGCCGTAAAACTTCTCGTCAGGCGACTGCGCCTCGGTAACGCCGTCGGTATAAAGCACAAGCTTATCTCCCGGATTAAGCTTTGTACGGTTTTCCATATACCGTACCAGCTTTTTTCTGCCGAGGACAAAGTTTGGTTTTTCAACCAAAAACTCGGCTTTACCGTCCTTGCGGATAATTACGGGATAATTATGTCCTGCGTTTGAGAACGACAAAACTCCTGTTGTCAGGTCGATATAGCCAAGCCAGCCTGTTACAAAAAACTTTGCGGGATTTGACTGCTGCAAATATCGGTTTGTCTGCTCAAACACCTTGTCGGTAAAGTTATGCGACTGAGCGTAAACCTTAATCAGCGTTTTTGCCAAAGTCATAAACATCGCCGCAGCCATTCCGTGACCTGAAACGTCGCCAATCACAATCGCCAAATCGGCATAAACTCCGTAGGAATTGTTGTCGGGAAAATCCCTTGACAAAATACCCTCTTGAATATTGCGTGCAACATTAAGCTCCGCCTCGGTAGATAGGTTTTTGTTCATCAGCTCGCCCTGCTTGATTGTAAAACTCCTGCTGTTGAACGAGAGATATACCGAAACGATTACCAAAGCAACCGCCGTGATAATCAAAAAGCTTCTGTTTTGAAGTATTGAAATAACATATTCGTTTGTAAAATCAAACGCCGTCCTTGCTATTGCAAAAAAGCTATAGATAATCTTTCCGTTATTATCAAAGATTGGTTCCACAACAGACATAAAGCAGATATACATCATCAAGATGCATACAAGTCCGCTGACTATTGTAAAACGCGGTCTTAGG
>CAMHHL010000176.1 GCA_946184925.1 uncultured Clostridia bacterium
TGCAGAAACGTAGTCCCTCATCCGTCACCGCCAACAAGTTGTCGGCGACACCTTCAACACAAGGGAAGGCTCGGTGCGTTTCTGCTGCGTTAATTGCTAATTGCTAATTGCAAAAGCCGTCTCTCAACCGAGAGACGGCTTTTGCCTTTCCGATGTCTACTTCACGTTCACGTTTAGTTTCAAAACTTTTCCGTTGACTGTAATTTTCAAAACGGTCTTGCCTTTTTTCAAGCCCTTCACACTGATTACCTTAACATTTTTCTTTGATGTAATCTTTGCCGTCCTTGTACTCACGTACTTATTATCCACCGCAGCGGATTTTCCGGTTATTCTGACCTTGACGGTTTTGCCCTTTTTCACGCTGACGGAGCTCACTGTCTTGCCGCTTTTTTGAAGCGACGGATTATTCTTCACCTTTACGGTCATAAACGCAGGTTTCTTTTCCTTGCCTTTATTAAATGTAATCTTCGCCGTTCCTTTCGTGAGCGCTTGGAGCGAACTCAGAGAGTCCTTACCGACACTCATAATTTTCGCGGCTTTCGGATTTGATGATGTACCCTTGGCATAAAGAATCCCGGGGTAGCTCTCCCCTGCCTTCAGCACCGCCTTATTCTCGTACATATCAGCGAGATAACCGCTCAGCTTGCCAAGTTGTTTGCTACTGATTATATCCTTATCAAACGCGTCGCTAAGCCCATAAGCCTCGCCGGTATTGCCGTCAAAAACAAACGGCACACTGTCCGAACCGTAATCAATCCGATACTTGTCAATGCCTTCCGAGAAAAGAATATCATTATAAGCGTAATAACTGATGTGATAGCTGAAATATTGCTTATTACCGCCGAGGTCAAACGTTTGCAGCACAATATCGTTGTCCGTGGTACGCTCGGAAAGCTTTTCCGTCGCGCGAATATACGCTTTTATTCTCGCGTTATTATCAGCAATCGGCTCTTCCGGCTTTGACTCAGGAGTCTTTTCAATCCGGATTTCATATTCACCGGAGGTCTCCACTCCCTTCCGGAGCTCCTCAATTGTGATTACGTTGTTATTGAGAGCTTCTTCGGCGCTCAGAATCTCGCTATCCTTAACCAAAAACAACTCCAGCCCCCACGTAAAGCCGAACATATCGTCAATCACGGAAATAGTATAGCCCGAAAAATCCTTATCCTTATAATAAAACGGAAAGCGATTGGTCTGAGCTTTTATGAGCTTATAGCCGCTGATGTCGCCGAGCTCCCTGTAAGTATATCTCGAATGCGATAGCAAGCCTTCCTTCTCAAGATAATCATAAACCTGCTTTTCCCTGTCCGACATTTTGGTTGTTCCGATACGCTTCACCTTTCTCGCAAGCTCAGGCAAATTGTCATCGGTTATGATTTTGGAGCCGTAAGCCTCCTCAATGGTATATACTCTCTCGTCATCAACTACATATAGTGCAAGCTCATACGGCTGAGCGACATAGAACTTTGAGAAGATATAGTCCCCGAGACGTGTATAATAGCAGCTGTCCGTCATCTCGGAAACAGAGCCGTAAATCAGGTTTTTGCCGTTGATTTCTCCAAGATACTCAATACTTGCGCCGTAATATGGGTAAGCTGTCTTGAAATAATCCTCAACCAGCTTGCGGCGTGTTGAAGGAAACTTTTTTATCGGATATTTGCCTACATTTCCGGCGAAGAAATCGTCCATCTCGCTGTCGCTGATGATTTTTCCTTCGTAGGCATATTTCAGGGTATAGACCTTGTCGCCGTTCGCAACAAACATTCCAAATGCGTCGGGGAGATACCTTGTAAATCCTCTGAATTCATAATCGCCCACAACATAATCAGCTGTTGGAATTACAGGCATCTCGCGTTCATACTGATAATCGACATCGCTGTAGGCGCGATAAAGCTTGAAATCTCCCGATTCGCCGAGCTCTTCAACAGTTGAAACCTCAAAGCCGTTTTCCGCGAAAAGCTTACGCAGCTTTGCGTCCGAAATCTTTTCTATGCTGTAGTTATATTGGTCGCGGAGAACACTGACAAGAGCTTCCATATTCTTGTCGCTGAGCGCTCTGCTGTCATTCTGCAATGAATAGATTTCTCCGCCGACATCTCCGTTGTCAACAACAAACAACCCGAGGCTGTCAGGCTTATACGGCGTCATATTCCGAAATTCATAGTCGCCGATAACCGTATTAAACAGCGGAACCGTATCCATGCCGTCAATCCCACTCTTTTGATAATCAATACCGTTGTCAGCGTGACAGACTATAAACGAATCAAATCTGCATATCTCGTAAACATTACTCACATCATAGCCGCTGCCGTTGAACAGGTCGAGCAGCTTCTTATCGCTCTCCTCGGCTGACGCCGCGATTACAGATGCGGAAACCAAAATCGATACCGCAAGGATTACAGATAATAAGCGTTTCATAAAAACATCTCCCTTCTGTTAACTATAACCTTTATCCCTCTCACTTTGTGACATTTTTATTTTCTACCCTTTTGGCTTGCGTGCTCCTATCCGATGTTTTGTTTGAGCTGTGTGTTGCTGTCCTATCAAACGGTCGGGAGCCCCGACTGCCAATCTCTACCCTTTTGGCTTGCGTGCTCCTATCCAATGTTTTGTTTGAGCTATGTGTTGCTGTCCTATCAAACGTATGACGTTGTAAGTTGTAAGTGATAAGTGATAAGTTGTGGTCGAGTAGATAGGTCGAATAGAAAAACAACGTCGCCGTGCCGAAAATATTTCTATGCTGCTTGCGCAGCAAGCATAATGATTCGGTCGGGCACTAAACGTAAGTATCTCGCAATCTGTGTCCGGGTTCAGCACATCGGTAAGTCGGGAGTGTCAGCACATAGGTAAG
>CAMHHL010000177.1 GCA_946184925.1 uncultured Clostridia bacterium
ACGGTCTCACGCTGAATCAGCGGAATCATTGCGTAACCGCCGCCAAAGGTAAACAGTCCGATTTTCAGAAAGGTGAGAAACAGACTGAGCGTTTTCGGTAATCTCTTCATTTTTTCACTTCATCTACAGAGCTTTAACTTGTGTTTTATGTTATTATTCATAATCGGGCTTTTGAAGTTTCTTTCTGTCGTAAACTTTTTTGCTCTTAACTACTCTGGTTGTAGGTTTCAAGCCATTCCAGTCACGACGGCTGCGAGCGTGGTGTTTCTTTTGTTCTTTTTTGCTTTGCTTGCTTAAAGGTACAAGTTTCATGCTCGTCACCTCAATTTCCAAATTAATCGTATAAATCAGGATTTAATAGTCCAAAAGCCTGCCATAGTCATTCCATTCTCCGTACATCTGTCCCTTTTTGGTTTCTGCAATCAGGTGTGATAGCATTTGCTCATACATGGCAGGATTACGTCTTTTATAAAAGGCAACATTTCCCGCTCTTACCCGTTGGTAAAGCGGCGGAAACGATTTGAACTTTGACCATACCCGTTCCTGCTTCAGGGCTGCTTTAATCTCAGAATCGACCTTAAAACTCCTTACCCCCATCGCAGGAAGGACTGCTCTGCCTGCGTCAGTCATCAAACCAAGCTTTTCCAGACGACGAACGCGTTCTTTATTCAGCTCCGTCCACTTACTGTTTTTTCGTCTCGGTGTGAATCTCTGCATCCTCACGCCCTCAATGACTCTATGGGTGCTGTCAATCCAGCCAAAGCACAGCGCTTCTTCAACAGCATCCAGATAATAGAAAACATCAGGATTGATCGGTTTCCCTCGCTTCACTGTGATCCAGCATTCTGTTTCTTCAAATGAATGAATGGTTAGCCATTGTCTGAACTCAATTCGGTTTTTTACTTGAAGGACGTTTTCTCTCATCGCCAAACACTCCGTTAAATTCCGATTTGAATTTGAAATAATCTATGGATATTATAGCATATCATAGGTTGTTAGTAAAGTCCTCCAAAAGCCTGATAAACAGTGGGTTTATCGCAGCTTGCTCACCTTATGTGGACATAGGATTTCACATTTTATTATATCGTTCCCGTCGGCTCGTAAGGGCAAAGATGAGGGAAAGAAAAACTGATAATAAGTTATAACAAAATGTGGCAATCAGGGTGCTGTGATATATGTGCGAATATATTTTTGGAGGATTCTATAATGAAACACAATTTTGAAATCAGCTATACACAACAAGGCAATTATCTGTTGCCTGACCTGAGATTACCCGAACAGCCCAAGGTTGAAATCGGCGTTTGGGGTAAGCGGCATTTGCGGTATATCGAGCAATACCATAAAATCCGTTATACCAATCTGCTAACGAGCTGTAAGCTTACCGCCTACCTCGCCGACATTGACAAGCAGGCAGAGGATATGTTCTTTCGACTGGTAAATCAACTTGCCGAAAAGGAAGGTATAACCGAACAGCTCAAAGCGGACGATCAAATGCTGTGGGTGCGGAGAATGAATAATATCCGTAACCGTGTAACAGAGATTGTAAATGCAGAGTTGATCTATACCTAAATGTAAGCCGCCAAGTGGAATTATTCCTGCTTGGCGGCTGTTGATTTATTATTGATTCAACCAATCACGGATGGTTTGATAATCCTTCTCATGAACAATGCCGTGAATATCGTCGTCATAGGTGATAAAGGTACAGTCTGTGTTGTCCTTTAACTTCACGTACAAATTCTCAGCCTGACTGTAAGGAACCTGTTTGTCCTGCTTTGCGTGGAACATCAACACGGGTATCTTGATTTCGTCCGCCCAAAACACAGCAGAGCGTTTTTCGTATTCTTCCGGTTTTTCCTCGGGCGTAAAACCGAGCGTTTCTTTTAATACGATTTTCATATCGTCGCGGGCTTCATACGATTCAAACAAATCGCATACGGCGCTGAGAGCGATAATGCGCTTGATCCTGCTGTCCTTTCTCGCCGCCGGGTAGGTCATAACGCCGCCGCGGGAAGCTCCGATCACGCAAAAATCATCCATATCAATAAACGAAAAATGCTTTTCGCACAGATCGATCAGCTTGATAACGTCATTTAGGTCGTCACCGCCAAAATGATCCTCACCCTCGGAACCACCACAGCCTCTGTACTGGGACGCGATAACAATGCGGTCACACACGGCGCAGATAGGAGCAAGCGTACTGTTTTCCAGCTTGCCGAAATCTCTGTTGCCGCCGTGATTGAACATAACGCATTTGCCGGGCTTCTGCGTTTTTTCAACGGAAAGCGGCACGGACAGATAGCCCTCGATTTTCAGCCCGTCTGATAGGTAATTGAATTTATATGTGGTACAGATTTCATCGTATTTCCCGCCCTGATTGACCTTGAGGATATTAAATACCTCGCTGCTTTCGTAATTCTCCATATTGAAAATACCGTTTTCTTTGGTTGAGGTTGTCGTTTCAGTTTGAACGGTAGGTTCTGCCTGACTGCTTTTTTCATGCTGACAAGCTGTAAGCGCCAAAACAACGAGCACAATCGCCGTAACTACACTTAATAATCTTGCTGCTTTCATAAATAGATACTCTCCTTCAAGCTATCGTCAATTTATTATTTGTAAGATTTTTGCGCTGAACTTTAAATTACCGAGCACGTCGGCGATATTAAACGCGATACCGCCGTGAACGCCGGAAGCGTTCTCGTAGTCAGCGTAGTAATACTTATCGTCCTTGGTCTTTACATAGAAACGAGCCGCGACTGTGTCGGTGCTGTCCTGTGTGCCTGTGAGCGCGCGTGTTACGTACTTGTAGTCTGTGTCGCTCGCGTACTGACCGAACTCGCCCGAGAT
>CAMHHL010000178.1 GCA_946184925.1 uncultured Clostridia bacterium
AGCGTTTTGCCGGTGTTTTCCATGAGAAGAAGTAACAAATCAAATTCCTTTTGCGTAAGGTCGAGAGGGATTTTTTCCTTATACGCAATCCGCTTGCTCTTGTCGATTTTCAAAAAGCCGTCGGAGAGCACCTCGGTCTGATAACGCCGTGTGAAGATGCCTTTGATTTTAGCGAGCAAAATGTCGATATCATAGGGCTTTTCTATGTAATCGTCCGCACCGAGAATCAAGCCGTTAAGCTTGTCGTCTTTCTCGGTTTTGGCGCTGACAATGATAATCGGCGTGTTGGCGTTCTCTCGGATTTTGCGGCAGACCGCAAAGCCGTCGAGCCCCGGCAGCATAATATCAAGGATCACGAGCCTTGCGTCCTCTGATTCAAAGGCTTTCAAGGCGCTCTCTCCGTCGGTGCAATTCTGCACGGAATAGCCCTCTGCTTTCAGAAAATCACACAGCAGTGTTGCCATTTCAAGGTTATCTTCTACTACAAGAATGTCTATCATTATTTCTCACTCCAAAACCCGATTACCAGCCCTGTTCGAGGAGCCAGTTGTTGAGTGCTCTTTCGCGCTTTCTCTCTTCAAGTTCGGTATTATTATACTCGCCCTGAATATTTCCGTCAACGATGTAGAGCACGCGGGAGCATTTGGCGGCAACCTTTGCGTCGTGGGTGACGAGCATAATGGTGGTGCCGTCCGCGTTGATTTTGCAAAGCTCCTCCATCACCTCGTTGGAGCTTTGACGGTTGAGTGCGCCTGTCGGCTCGTCGGCAAAAATCATCTTGGGGTTGTTGATCATACTGCGGCAGATGCACGCTCTTTGCAGCTGACCGCCCGACACCTCGTTGATGTCGTTGTCGGCAATTTCGATGATTCCCAGCCTGCGCATCAATTCCTTGCCGCGCTCGAGCTTTTCTTTTGCGGAAAGCATATTGTTTTTTGATTGACGTGCGGGAAGAATGATGTTGTCGAGCACGGATAGGTTTTTGAGCATATACATCTGCTGAAAGATGAAGCCCATTTCGTCAAGCCGGAGTGATGCAAGCTCCGTCGGCTTCAGCGCGGAAATATCCTTGCCGCCGAACAGAACCTTGCCCGCCGTCATGTTGTCCATTCCCGAAACGGTGTAGAGCAGGGTGGACTTGCCCGAACCGGAAGGTCCCATTACGGCGACCATTTCGCCCTCGTCAACCGAAAAGTTGACGTTGCGCAGCACGTTGTTTTGTCTTTTGTTGGTGATATATGTTTTACAAAGGTCTGTAACTTCCAAAATATTAGCCATGATGATTCTCCTATTCTACTGCGTTGATTTCGTTTGAATTGACCTTGCGGATACCGAGAGCGGTCAGAAATACGCTGAACACGGTCGCGGCAAGGACGATTGCGGGATAGATGATGTAGGTTTTGAGCACATCGGTATCGAAGATGATGTTTTTCGCGCCCATCATTCGGAAGACGCCGCCTGTCGCCAGCTTGCCGATGGGATCGGCGAGCGCAACCGAGAGCAGTACAGCCGCTATCATCACAATCGCGATTCGCAAGGTCTGCCACAGGATAATGGAGCGGTTCTTGAAGCCGATCGACTTGAGCATGGCAATCTCGCCGCGCTCCTTTGTGAGAAAGCTCTTTTCCATCAATACGGCAACTAAAATATCGATCAGAATGATAATCGGCAGCAGCAAACCCGTTACTCCGTCCATCATACCTCCTACGCCGCCTACGCAGTAATCGACATAGTCGCCCGCGTTCATTACCTTGTCATTGGGATACATTTCTTTGATGGTTTCTATTCTTTTCTCAATCTCAGAGGAACTTGGATTGTCATGAAAACGAATCTGAAAATCGTTGATTCCCGCAAGGTTCTTAAAGCTGAAGGTTTGACCGGGATACAGGCGGATATTGTCTCCCATAGACATCATTGTCTGGTAGGTCGCCGTAATCATACACTCTGTCTCGCCGTCAAGAGTTTTTACCGTGACGGTATCTCCGATTGCGACATTTAATTTGTCAGCGACAACATACGACATAGCAATCTCGTGCTTGTTCTGCGGCGCGGTGCCTTCCAAATACAGATACTCGTCCGGCGTCATATTCACGCCCTCTACGCCGTGGGTTTTCAGCTCTGTATCGCCTTTGACAACGACAACATTTGAAATGGTTTCCACAAAGCAATCCGCTTCCCAGCCCTTTTCAGCGAGGTCAGATTCCACCTCGGCTATTTTATTGTTGAGCTTCTCTCTGCCGTCGGGAACCATGTATTTTTCAATCGCACCCGATTCCACAACCGCCGCGTCGCACTCAGCCATATTAATCCAGCCGAGCAGCTTGCCGCTCTTCATCGTTGATGAGATATTCAGTCCTATCATCAGCATAGAGATGCCGATGAAGAACGTAAACAGCATAATCAAAAAACGCTTGGGACTGCTGAGAATGTCGTTGACTGCCATGAAGAACACGGGGCTTACGGGCTTTTTGCCGAGCTTAATGATGCCTTTTTTCTTATATCGTTCGCCTGTTGTGCCGCTGCGGATAGCATCAACAGGCGTGAATTTTTTTACCTTGCGCGTGCTTACATAACAGAACAGCACGATAATTCCCACAACCGATATTGCGCAAAGAATACTCAGCAGAACGCCGCCCGCGCTGTCCATCAAAATACTCTGCGACACCATTTTGAGCAGCATACTGCCGAACGGAAAGGAAAGTGCCAAGCCGACGATTGCGCCCAAAACAGAAATTGCCAGATATTTTATCAGATACAGCGAGCGGATCTTTCCGTTGGGAATACCGATCGCCTTCATAATTCCTATCTGCCTATATTCCTCGCTGAGCGTAAAGCTGATGGT
>CAMHHL010000179.1 GCA_946184925.1 uncultured Clostridia bacterium
GTATGATATATTTTATTGGTGTGTGTTTTGTGACAGACGAGCGTTCCTTTGTAAAATTCGTTGGTTAAGACTCGTTTGACCGTCGTGCCGTTCCACAGAAACCGCTTGGTGATTTTCGGCGCAGTACGCATTGCCTGACCGTTTCGAGTACAACTGCACCAGTTATCACCGCTACGGCAAGAATTATTGCACGCCTCACAGGATAAATGAATCCATGCTCGACGAGCTGATTTACAAGGAATTGCTATCCATAAAGGATAAGGCGATTGCGAATTATCAGTCCATTGAAACCGACATTAAGCGATGGATGAAATCGAAAAGCAATGTCAGCAACAAACTCGATGAACTGAACAGGACGCTCCGTCAACGTATGAGCGACCAAGAAGAAATCCTGCTCGAGCGTATCCGCGACAAGGAGCACACGGAAATCTATACGCGTATGCTGAAGCTCTGCGAGGACGATATTAAGCGTTTGAAAAAAGAAATCGCCGCCATAACCGACTACAGCGCGACCATCAAAAAGCGCAAGGCAGAGTTAAAAGATAGCGTTGACCTGATTGAGCAAATCATTCAGGAGGGAGCTATCAGCGACGCTAATCTTCGGCTGTTGGTAGACAGCATCGTCATCTCCGAGAAAGATAAAAAACTCCACATCAAAATCAACCTCAACGCCAAATTTGATTGTCATAAAGATTGCTATGATGCAGAGGGGAATTTGACGGAGAGAATGTTTATTGCGTAAGGAAACGGCAGGCGTACCAATGCGGTGCGTCTGCCAAACAACTTTCGTTCCAAAGTGAAAAAAGCCCGATAAAATCGGACTTTTTACGTTGGTGCGCCCGACAGGACTTGAACCCGCACCCTCTCGGAATGGGACCTAAACCCATCGCGTCTGCCTATTCCGCCACGGGCGCACATCTATATTTCAACAGCTTTTCGCTGTGAAAATCAAAGTATTTAATTGTTACACCGAGGTAGCGTCACCAAAATCCAGCGCGGTGTGTCCCGCTTGAAATATAGTCGTACCGCGTCGCGCTGTTAAGCGCTTCCTTGTACTCCTTATTTCAAACCTCGCTTTTGCTCGCTTCATCCGCCACAGGCGGCGCTCGCAACGCGACCAGTTCCGCCACGGGCGCGTTTTTATTTTTCTTCCGTAATATTATACCTCATACCTCCGATATTGTCAACGAGCATTTTGATTTGCAATCATTTCAGCCCAATCAGCATAAATATATTGCTTTTTTGTCAGCTTATGTTAAGATTGATTTATAGTTATAATATCTATACTATCAGTACTATTGTGGAATATTTTTGTTGATACAATAGCATTTACGCAAAAGCACAATGACAAAACTAAAATCAAAATACTCGGGAGGGCAAAAATGAAACGGTTAACAAAAGGACAAATGAGGATTTTTGCGGTCGGTCAGCTCGGCTGGTCAACACTCAGCGGTATTATCAGCGCGTGGTTCGTCACATTCTATCTTCCGACTCAAAACGATATAGCCGGAGGTGCGATTCAGTACATTATGCCCGGCTTGATCATCGGCGGATTCCTGACGGTACTCGGTCTTATCACGGCGTTATCGAGAGTATTTGACGCGGTAACCGACCCGCTTATCGCTTCGCTTTCGGACAGAAGCAAGAACAAACGCGGCAGACGTATTCCTTTTATGCAGTACGCGGCGGTTCCGCTTTCGATCGTAACCGTTCTGCTGTTTTGCGCGCCTGTGGAAGAAATCAGCTCGTGGAACGCGGCATGGATTTCCGTATTCATCGTACTGTTCTACCTGTTTATGACGATGTACTGCACTCCGTACAACGCGCTTATCTCGGAATTCGGAAAAACCCAGGACGACCGTATGTACATCTCCACAGCTATCTCGCTCACGTTCTTCGCGGGAACCATGCTCGCCTATACGCCCTTTGTTTTCGCGGGAATGCTGCGCGGAAGCGTAGGCTTTGCGTGGAGCTACCGCATCTGCTTTATCATTCTGGCGGTTATTTCCTGCGTTTGTATGCTTATCCCCACCTTCTTCCTCAAGGAAAAGGAATTTGTTGATACAAAGCCGTCGAATTCCAATATGTTCAAGTCGCTCGGCGCGACCTTCAGAAACGGCAGCTTCCGCACCTTTGTATTTTCCGATATCATGTACTGGGTCGGTCTGACATTGTTCCAGACGGGTCTGCCCTTCTTCGTAAAGGTTTCCATGAAGCTTGACGAGTCGTTTACCATGATTTTCCTCGGCGGAATGACAGTGCTTTCCGCGGCGTTTTATCCGATAGTTCCGAAGCTCGTAAAGAAGTTCGGCAAGAAAAAGCTCGTTATCACGGGCTTCCTCGGCTTGGCTCTCGCCTATGTTATCGCGGGCTCGATCGGAGTGATCGGCGTGGCCGTTATCCCCGGTATTGTTTACGGCGTGCTTATCTGCGTTATCGCGGCTTTCCCGATGGCTCTGCTGGGCATTATCCCGCAGTCGATCGTCGCCGAGGCTGACGGCTACGAAACAGGTGAACAGATAAAGCAATCGTAATGCGTTTTTTTCATCCGGCTGTTTATACGGGTATTGAAATTTTTGTCGAATCATGTATAATAAAAATATAAAGATTTTTGATAATCATTTTTACCGTACCTGTTCAGTAAATATCTCACTTTTCGCCGTCTGTATTACGAGGTGTGTGCCATGTGCAAAAGAGCTTTATCCATTGTGCTGTGTGGCTTTTTCTGCGCGTTTTTTTCGCTTGGCACACCTGTTCAGGCCATCATCGATACAGAAGACCGCGATCTCTTTGT
>CAMHHL010000180.1 GCA_946184925.1 uncultured Clostridia bacterium
GCTTTGATCCCCAGAAAGCGAAAGCATTTGTAAGCGTAATTATCGCTGATTTCGTAGTTATGATTAATTCGGATAAACGCTGCTGTCCAGCGGTATAACAGGAGAAGGATTACCAAATAATCTTGTGGAAAGATTGTATCCAATAGAAGAAGGAAAAGAGTCATCGCTGAAAGATAATGGTATTATTGATCGGGAATGCTTTTGCTGCTTTTGAAAAAATTAACTAATCAAAAATGTGGCGCGTGTCCACTTTTAAAAATATTATTCTAGAAAAATTATTTTTCGTGTCTACTTTTCTTGACCGGTGCGAAAAGCAGCGACGCAAGCGCTGAAACCGCCATAATACAGCCGCATATCGGATATACGATAACAAGCGAGTTTGTTGTGCCGTAAATCTCCAGCACTCCCTTAAACACGCTTCCTGCGCTGAACGCCGCTATCGCCGAATTCCAGAGGTTCAGGAAAACGCGGTCGGGATATTTCCTCAAAAACAGCAAAATCAAATACAGAGTCACGCCGAATACCAGAGGAATTGAAAAGGCATAAAGCATATAAAACGAGAATACGCCGTGGCTGAACATTTCATACACCGCGCCGAACAGCACAAGAAACAAGGTTCCCGCAAGATTAAAAACGAGGTGTTTTTTCAAAAGACTAACCGATGTAGACAATATCGCTCACTCCTCTTTCTTTTATGCTTCTTCCGCTTGTCGGGTTGTTGATGACCTGACCGTTGAAATACATAGTGGATGAACCGCCGCCGTCAAGATTATATGCGGTTTTTACCCCGAGCTTCTGCATGAACTGCGCAAGCTGATAAAGGCTCAGACCGCTGCTCTCGGAGGTCCTGCCGTCGGAAACAACAAATACAAAATGATTTGTGTCGATCATTCCTATCGCGGTTCTGGGGTTGTTCGCCATCGCTTTGCCGACCTCGTCGTTTACGCCGACAGTGATCGAGCTGTTTTCCACCAGCGACGGCCCGAAGGTGAATGCCTGCCAAACGCCCTTGCTCACAAGCTCGTCGGCAGTGTATTCGCTGTCGCTGACTATTTCCATCGTACCGTTTGCGTAAATGCAGAGAACATCCGAGCCTTTTGCGGCGTCGCGGTAGACAACGCCGTTGCGAATGACATATCCGCTCTCCTGTACGCCGTAATAATCGCCGTTGACAGCGAGGATCGCGTTATGTGACTGTGCCATCGAAGATGTCGTTTCGGTGATGTTCTTTCCGTAGGAGTCATTTGCAAAGGCGGTTTTCAGATACTCGGCGGAGCTTAGCTTTACGTCGGCAACGTAGATTTTGGTGTTGTTTTCGTAATACTCGGACATTGTGATCGAGATGTTCTCGTCCTGATAATCCGCGCCTGATGTGGATTTTTCCGTTGTGCTCTCGTTTGACGCTGAAGTGCTCTGCTCGGCCTGCGTTTGGCTTTGAGCGTTTGAATCGTTGCCGCTTACAGGCGTTTTCCCGATATTTGTAAACATCGAGGTGTTCATTTCGGTGGCGTTGCTGTTATATACTCTGGGGATCACAAAGGTGTCGAGCGCGATATACGTGCTGAACGCTATAAGCGCCGCCGAAAAGCAGATGAACCAAATGTGTTTTTTCATGTTGCCTTCACTTCCTTTTTGAAAACGAAACTATGCTGAACCAGATAGTTGAAAATAAACAGAATTATCTCCGTAATGATTTTTGCCGCGAACGGCGCCAAGCCGAAGCTTGTTAATCCCTTTAGCACCAGCGTATTGCATATCAAAACGAATACCGCCAAAGCAATGTATTTTATCGCGGCGTGAGCGGCGTTTGCGTTTGAGTGAAAAACAACCTTTTTATTCAGCGTGAAATTGACCGTTCCGCTTACGAGCCGCGCAGCAACATTCGCAAGTACCGGCGAACCTGTCAGTGCGGACAAAAGGCAGAACAAACCGTAATCCAAAACAAAGCTGAGGAATGAAGACGCGCAGAATTTAAAAATCTCAAAATATATTTTCGCCGAATCCTTTATGGGATCAAAGTGTGAGGCTGAGTTGTTGTCCAAATAAACCGTGTCGATCCAAACTTCGAGCGTTTCAACGCCGTCACGCGAGAGCTCCATAAGCATATTCATCTCATATTCATAGCGGCTGCCCTCGATTTCAATAAGCCTGTCGATCAGTTTGTCGCTGTACGCGCGCAGACCTGTCTGAGTGTCATAAACCGCCGTCTGTGTTGCAAGGCGGAACACAAGGCGGGTAAAACTGTTTCCCAAACGGCTCCTGAGCGGGACCTTGCCTTCCATTCTCCGGCTGCCCAATACCAACTTTGATCGATTCATTTCAGCGGCGTCGGCTACCCTTATTATATCTTGCGTGCGGTGCTGTCCGTCAGCGTCGGCATTTACAATGATATACGGAATATCAAAATGTTCGCGGATAAACCTCAGTCCCGTTTTGATCGCTTCACCTTTTCCTTTGTTTTCCTTATGACAAAGCACTTGAGCATATTCGCATACGCTGTCAAATACAGTGTCAAATTCTCCCGGACTGCCGTCGTTGACGATGATGACCTCAAAGCCTTTGATATTCAAAGACTTCGCTGTTTGGATCATCTTTTCATCCGGCTTGTACGCAGGTATCAAAACGATTCTTTTCATGGTATTCACCACCGTTTTCTTTGTTGATAATAGAATAGCCGATGAAACTGAAATAATACTTAAATATATCGGTTGAGTCACAGATGTTGATTGCGCCCAACAAATCACGGTGAGTATGATAACCGCACTTGCAAGAATAGTTTCTGTCATTGGC
>CAMHHL010000181.1 GCA_946184925.1 uncultured Clostridia bacterium
GAATTTCCTGGGGAGAAATAAAGAAAGAAGAAATAGAAGATAAAAAAGCAGGTGTTAGTGGTAATAAGTCTTTTTTACCGTATTCACATGATGGTTATATTTCTTCACATGACGGTTATATTTCTACATCTCGTGGTTGGCATACTCACTTTGACTTAACTGCGCCTTCCGGGAAATATAAGATTTATCATGATTACAATGGAACTCCTATTAAACGAAAAGATTATACTGCGAATCCGAATGGTGATTTTTTTCCAAAAGAAACAGAAATAAGTACTATTAAACCTACATATCAACCCGTCAACTACATCGAAGATCCGTCAGGCTATGTGTACGAGGCTGTTCCGTCCAACCGTATAGAGGGTGTAAAGGCGGAGGCGTATTATTACGACTATGCTCTTGATGAGTTCGGTATTCCCGAGGAGCAGAAGAGCGATATTTTCTGGGACGCTGAAAACTACAACCAAAACAATCCTCTGTACACTGATATTAACGGCCGTTTCGCGTGGGATGTTCCTCCGGGACAGTGGCTTGTAAAATTCTCAAAGGACGGCTATTATGATACCGACAGCAAGTATGATGTCGCCGCCGACGAGGAGGGCTACCTGCCTGTTCCTCCGCCTCAGACCGAGGTCAATGTCGGTATTGTTTCTAAAGCCGCTCCCGAAGTAAAAGGTATTGAAATATACAAGAACGAGGTAGTCATTACTTTCAGTCAGTATATTCAGCTTGATTCCGTCAATGACAATACAGTAATTGTAAAGATGAACAACGAGGTTGTCAGCGGTACAATTGCTCCCGCCAACGCTGAATATGATTATAAAGGCGAAAATCAATACGCTTCCGTATTCAGGTTCACTCCCGATGTCCCATTTGACGGAACTGTTACGGTTATTACCGAAAATGTTGTGAATTACGCGAAAACCGCTATGACATCGCGTTCGGTATATTCAAGCGACGTCGCGGTCAAAGCGGAGTCTATTGATATCAGGGATGAAGTGAAAGTCGATTACAGCTCCGCGCTCGGAATAGAGCTTCAGGTTCTTCCCGTTAAGGCGGGAGCCAATAAAGAACTTACAGTAACCACTTCGTCTCCGAGTGTCGTGGGAATCAATAACGGACATATAGCCACAGACGAAAACGGAAAATCGGTTATTACTGTTTTAGGAAATCTGCCCGGTGAAGCCGAGCTCACTGTTTCGCTCAACGGCACCGACTTGAGCAAGACGTTCAGAGTAAGCGTCGGCGACGTACAAAGTGTAGATGATGTCTGCGAAAAGGTTAAGGCGAATATTGAAAGTCCGGCGACGGTGGAAAAGGGAAGCGTGCTCAATCTTTCATGCGATACCGAAGATGCGGAGATTTATTATACACTCAACGGTTCTTCTCCGACTGATGAGTCAAATGCGTCCAGAATCAAATACACCTCGCCCATCATTATTAATGCTGACGTTACCGTTCTTGCCTACGCGGTAAAACCGGGACTCGCAGACAGCGCTGTCTCTGCATTTGCGTATAGTTTGCAGTCTGCGCCCATGCTTGAAGGAGCAGTAACGATAAACGGCACACACAGAGTTGGAGATACTTTGACCGCCATTGTTGATTTGACAGTCGGAGACAGCGGCAGCATTAGTTATCAGTGGTACGCTGATGATATTGCTATTGAGAACGCTATATCTTCGACCTATGTCATTACCGAATCTGATATAGAGAAAGAGATTAAAGTTATTGTATCTCCTGCTGCAGAATCGTTCACAGGTGAGCTTGGATGCGCTGTGTATATTGATAAGCCGTTGGTTGAACCAACCGAGCCGTCGTCCGGTGGAACAGAGCCGGGTTCTGAGATTGAGCCGACATCACCGACGGAACCTGTCGTTGCTACCGAGCCTGCGGAAAGTGTGCCTGCAACTCAGCCGACTGTCAGTGCTCCAAAGCTGAAGAAATCCGGCGTCAGTCTGAATGCAGGTAAGACCGCTACAATTACCGTCCTGAACAAAGTCAAAAACAAGGTTACCTATAAATCCTCAAACGAAAAGGTCGCCACAGTCAAGAACGGCAAGGTAACGGCGCTGAAAAAGGGCAGCGTAAAAATTACGGTTACTGTAGGAAAGAAAAAGCTGAGCTATAATGTGAAGGTCAAGACCTCTCCGACTATCAAAATCGGTAAGAAAAAGTTCAGCGCAAAATCAACCTATACGGTTAAGAGAAACAAAACCCTGACGGTAACTATTACGGGCAAGGCGACAAGCGTTAAGAACTCCTACAAGACATCTAACAAGAAAATCGCCAAAATTACTTCAAAGGCAACCGCAAAGAAGGTTACGATTAAGGCGTATAAAAAGAAAGGCAAAGCCACCATTACTCTCAAGGTAAACGGCGTAGCCTTCAAGATTAAGGTTAAAGTAAAATAAAACCACAACGCAAAGCGGAGGCGAAAGTCTCCGCTTTTTTGTTTTCACAGCTCTTGAAACAGGCTAATAATTGTGATATTATTAACTTGCTACACAAAATTACATATTTTTCACTCGCAGAAGTGTGTATTTTTATTTTGGTAAAAATACATGCTCATTTTCGCATTTCTGTTGAGTGAGAAATTTTTGTGTAGCAGCAAACGAGCTATGTATTTTTCGGCGTAGCTGCTTCGGTTTGCTACGCTTTTTTTATTTCACTAAAGTTATGGATAAGAACAAAACGGCTGTATTCGTCGGTCACAGCGATTGTCCTCTTTCGGTTGAGGACATTAAACCCTTTATTGAACAAGAAATCCGAAACGGCGTTGAGGT
>CAMHHL010000182.1 GCA_946184925.1 uncultured Clostridia bacterium
AAAACAGCCGGGGTTCCCGACCATACGCGTTGGCGCAAGGATTTTGATTCCGGTGGGCGCGTTCAACCGGTGGTTGGAAAGTCAAAGTCAAAAAGATTAGTGAAATATCGGAACAAGTTGCATATTTGTGTGCAATTTTTTTCGATTTCGTCCTATTAGTGGAGGGGTTTACCCTCAACTACATTTTAGGAGGATTTTTATCAGTGTTTTATTGAATTATTACGACCCCGAGGAGGTGATAAAAATGAACGATAATTTTATGGAGTTAAAGGAACAGAAGATATGGCTCTGCTGGAACTTCCGCGAGAAGGACGGGAAACGCACCAAGGTTCCGATCGCCGCGTCTGGAGAAAAGACCGGCACGGACGAGGCGCACAGCTCGACTTGGGTAACCTTTGACGAGGCGAAACGCGCGGCGGCAGAGAAGAATTACAGCGGCGTGGGATTTGTTATCCCCAAGGGTTACTTCTTCCTCGACATCGACCATCGGGATATGGACGACCCGTACATCAAAATGATGCTGGTACGGTTCGGCAGCTACGCCGAAAAGTCCGTCAGCCGCGAGGGGTTGCATATCTACGGAAAGTGCGACTTTACGAAAGTTCCGACCGAGGAGAAAAACGGCAAGCTCAAGCTTCACCGCCGCTACTATCAGAAGAACCCGAATAACGGCACAGAGCTGTATATGGGCGGGCTGACAAACCGATTCGCGGTATTTACCGAGAACATCGTGCAGGACAAGCCGCTGCGTGACTGCACCAACGCCGTCCTTGTTACGCTTGAAAAGAATATGAAGCGGAAACGTGACGTTTCATCCGGTGCGCCTTTTGAAAAAGCGGCACAACAAAAACGCCGCTCTGACGGCGCGCCGAAACGCGGGAGCTGCGCTAAGGCTTTTGATGAACGTATGGTGCGCGGCGCGGTTCAGGCGCTGCGCTTGCAGAAGAACGGCGGGAAGTTCAGCAAGCTGTTTGACGAGGGTGACTTCTCGGACTACGGCAGCCATAGCGAGGCTGACTTGGCGCTCTGCTCTATGATAGCCTTCCGCGTGGGCAATGACATTGACGCGATAGACAAAATCTTCCGTCAGTCAGCCCTCTACCGCGAAAAGTGGGAACGCAGAGATTATCGCGAAGAAACGCTCTCGAAGGGAATAGAAGCGTGCAGCGGCACATTTCACAGCTCGCCGGCGCCGTGCCCTGATTTTATACGTTTTAACGAAACGAACGGTCAGCCCTATGTGGTCGTGCCTGCTCTGGCTCAGCACGTCAGAGATAATATGAAATACCTTTTGGTGCGCGACAGCGGCAAGCACGGTCTGTTGAAATACGTATATGAGGGCGGCGTTTACAAGCTCTACGCCGACGAGATGTTCAAGGGCTGTATCAAACAGTTCGTAGAGGACTACGACCCCGAGCTCGTCAAGATCAATCAGATCAACGAGGCGTTCCAGCACATCATCACGGATAGGAATTACATCGGTCAGGACGATTTGAATTCGCACGAGGATATCATCAACTTCCGCAACGGGCTGCTTGTCGTGACAGCTGACAGGCTTGAGCTGATACCTCATACGCCCGACCTCTATTCGACCATTCAGATACCCTGCGACTGGATGGGGGAGCGCCGCGATACGCCCGTTTTCAGCGAATACATCAAGACCCTGACAAACGGAGATAAGGATACAGCGCGGCTGCTCATGCAGTTTATGGGCGCTTGTCTGTCAAATATAAAAGGCTGGCGAATGAAAAAAAGCCTGTTCCTTGTCGGCGATGGCAACACGGGTAAAAGCCAGCTGAAAAGCTTGGTGGAGAAAATGCTCGGCAAGGGAAACTATACCGGAATAGATTTGTCCGAGATCGAAGCCCGGTTCGGCACCGGCACGATTTACGGAACGCGGCTTGCCGGTTCTTCGGATATGAGTTTTATGACGGTCGGAGAATTGAAGGCGTTCAAGCTGCTGACCGGCGGCGACTCGGTGTTTGCGGAGTTCAAGGGTCTGCCGGCTTTTGAATATAAATACAGCGGCTTGCTCTGGTTCTGCATGAACCGCCTGCCGAAATTCGGCGGCGACGACGGCAAGTGGGTGTACGACCGCATTATGGTGGTCAACTGCCCGAACGTTATCCCGCCCGAGAAGCAAGACAAAATGCTGCTCGAAAAGATGTACGCGGAGCGTGAGGGAATCATTTATTTAGCGGTGAAGGCCTTGCAAAAAGTCATAAAAAACGGTTATTTCTACGACGAACCCGAGACCGTCACGCAGGCGAGGGAAAAATACATGAGCGAGAATAATACCGTGATAAGCTTCTTTGAGGAATGTATGACCCGCCGCCTGAGCGATACCATTCGCGACAAGGCGACTACCGGCAAGGTTTATGAGGTTTACCGCGCGTGGTGCTGCGACAACAACGGCGGCTTCGCGAAAACCGCAAAGGAGTTTCGGGAAACGCTGGCAAATCACCTCGACACAACATTTGAGGAGATGACAAAACGGGTTCACGGCAACCGATATTATACCGATTATACTTTGACTCTCGAAGCCAAGCAACAGTATGCAAGAGTATATGGTTATGACGATTCGAGCACAGGTGAGGATGATTTTCTTGCGTAACGATACCCGCATATCTTTACAAAACACCTCGGATTACAGCGCGTAATAACGCGGGATTTACAGTATGGTTCCAATTTAATGTCAGTTGCGCGAATTGCCCTCCGGTGGCAACCGGTGGAAGCTCGGTGGAGGCAATTCAGAGAACTGCCACCACGATAATCCGCAT
>CAMHHL010000183.1 GCA_946184925.1 uncultured Clostridia bacterium
TCGTTGTAGTTGCTGTAGAAAATGACGTCGATCGTTTTGGGAACCCACTTGGCGTAGAATTTTACCTCACTGGCGGGAATGATGTCGTGTTCAAAATCGACCGGCTGGATATGGAACGGATCCTTGTACCAGCCCGCAAAAACATAGTAGTCCTCCAGTCCGGCTACCGGATACACCGGGGCGCTGACCGGCTGCAAGCTCTTCATGCTCAGCGGACCTTCAAAGGGAGCGCGGCCGTTTGAAGGCGTATTGAGCGTTTCGGTAATATTGACGTAGGTGATGGAGTAGATGTTGCGTGAATAGAAGAACATCACGTCGCAGTGGTGATTATGGCTGATGCCATCGTCAATATCGGTTCTGTCATACCAAATGCCCTGGGGGTTGTTTGCCTGCCCCAAGGTGGTGGTGACGGTTTCCGTTACGCATTCACCGCCGCTCATATGCGTACTATTGAAAGTATACGGGACCGAATCGTTGTCAAGTATGGTGCAGCCGGTGATTTTAACGGCGGTTTGGTTTTCGCGCAAAGCGTCCGCCATATCTTTTCCGGTTTTCAGCTTGCTGCCATTAGCGTACTGATCGCCGACGTCGTAAGTCTCGATTATATCAGCGGATCTCAGTCCGTAGCGGGTGTTATTGAACTCGATGATATCGACATAATAACCTGCGTCAAAATGACCGCCGGGGAAATACAGTCCGTTTTTGCTGTATGTGCCTGCTTGGTAATCGCCGCCCTCAATCAGGGTTTTAGCTCCCGCCGCCTCATAGATATAGTCGTGGCAGGGCAAAAGCTGGATGTAGTTCTTGTATGTGAAATTATATACTTTATCCTGACCGGTGTTCCAAGATGATCCGCCGGTATTATCCCATGAGGCGACAAAGGCGAGCTGAGTGGGGTCAAGGTTCCTTGAAGTGATCTCACTTTCCTGATAGAGAATCAAGCCGGAAAGCTCTTCAAAACGACCTTTTACAGTATAATTGCCGCGCAAGGCTGAGCCATCGTCTTTATACCGATATCTGGAAAAGTACTCAACCGCCCAACTGCCGAAATAGACATATTGATTGGTTTTGTTTTTTCTAGCCATTATATCAAAGGCATCGTTGAACCAAGTGCTTTTTAAATCGGCGCCGTACTTGGATGGCAGCTCATAATACCAGTACCTGTCGTTGCCGTCCGTAAGGAATTTTACTCTATCAGGGGTGATAACACTCCTGCGGGCTGCCGATATCTGAGGAAGCGCCGCGACTGTATTTTGCGACCATCCTGTACACTTTACTCTTTTGAGCAAATCAGTACTTTTAGAATCATTGTGATTTCCGGAAAAGTTTTTGGTGCCGCTTGTCAGGTAGATATCATAGTTTCCGGTGAGCGTCGGATAACCGTTTTCGTCTGTGCTTTCGGTGCCGCCGGTCGTCTTGGCATAAAAGAACTTCAGAGAAAAGTTGGCGCGTTTCAGATAAACGTTGATCCGCGTGCTTCCGTCGCCTGCCACGGCAATGGTGTCGTGCTGTCCGCCATCTTCAAATTCCTCGTGGAACTGAAGGTCGGAAAGATAATCGTTAAAAAGGATGTATCTCTTGTTATTATTCAGCTCGGTGCGCATAGAGGCGCTCATATACGGGAAATCGTAGGTAACGCCGTTCTCCGGCATCCTAAAGTCAAAGTCAAAGAAGTCCTGGATTCTGGGTGTGCTGCCGTTAGTGCTTTGAACACGGGTTTCGAGATCGATGCCAGTGCCGGAGGTTACGCCGGTAACTGTTTTTGCGGCGACAACATTGTATCTCTCGCCTATAAGAGCCTGCGCTCCGACTCTGGAGCCGGTCGCCGCGATCTCAGCCGGGGTGATATCGGTGACGTCGGGTTTTTGGAGCCAGAAAACAATACTATAACTGGTGGTGCCGCTTTCCCACACCGCCTGATAGTGGCTGTTGTAGGCGGGGACGTGCTCTTCTTCCGCGAATTGGATCAATCGGTTGGGATCGGTCGCCGTTTCCTTGGATATGGTAACATCCTCAAGCGTGCATTCCGTGCGGCTTTCAAAGTCTGCCTGATTGCGGTAGTATTTGCGGCACGGCTTTCCGTCCGCGTCCTCGGCGTCGTCGTCCACAACTGTTTCTGGTGAAATATAAACCCAGTCTGTGCCGTATTCTCCCTTGGATGAGTCCGCGCTGGTGCGAGCCCATCCTTGGAAACTATAGCCGGAACGCTGGGGTGTATCGACTCGGAATACGGTTTGATACTTTGCGAAAATCGGCTCAATGCCGTATCCGCCTTCGCCCAGGTCAAAGGTAACGGAATAGTAGTTGCGGTCGTAGTAGACGCGGAAAACGGTGGAGCCGTCTGCCGCTATCGCGTCAGGCTCGTGAAACAGGCTGGTAAAGCCGGTGATTTTCTCGCTCTCCAGGTCGGAGGGCGCTGTGCCGGTCTTTCCCAAACGGTTTGTGTTTTTGTCGGTACGCTCGTGATCAAGCGTATAAAGGTCGTCATATAGGTTTTGCAGGTAGTAGCGCGCGGCGTAGTGCGTCAGCCCCGGAACATAGTAAACAGAATAGGTGATATCGCTGTTAAGCGAATCGTAGACACATGTGATCGTCGGCTGCGAAGTACCGCCGTCGGGCAGTGCCGCCGGGTCGTTTTCAGGATCGTCGAGCGTCATCGGCTCAAAGCCGCTTATGGTCGGGTTAGTGATGGTAAGGTTGACGGATTCGCCTGCCGTGAAGGTAGCAATATAGGGATCGTGCGCGTGGGTTCCGTCAACATAGCAGTAGTTGACGCG
>CAMHHL010000184.1 GCA_946184925.1 uncultured Clostridia bacterium
TCCACATGCTGTGGCCTTTCATTGAAGCCATAAAGGTCTTTATGCGCTTTTTATCACCGGAAGGAAGTATTTTTAAATCATTTTCAAACTTTACGGGAATGCTGAAACGGAACGGAATGATACCGCCTATTTCACCTATCCAGTAGTTCATCTCGTGAGAATTTGTGCCAATTATCATATCCACATCAGCAGTCTCGCCTTTTTCGTAAGGCAAATACGGATTAAGCGGAATGATTCTGCCGTCGCGCTGAGGGAAGTTATTGTACTGATTTATCTTTTTGTTGATTTTCAACAACTCATCTTCGCTTAGTTTCAGGAGCTCATTAACGGTTTTTACTTTGCTTTCACGCATAAGCCGTCTTGAAAACTCGCGGCACTCTTCCTTTGAGAAGGTAAGCGCAACAGAGCCGCTTTCAGCGATCACGCGGCGGAAAAGCCCTTTAGCTATAGGAATAATCGGCAGAAGCGATACACTTCCGCCTCCGGCGGATTCGCCGAAAATCGTGACGTTATCGGGGTTTCCGCCAAAAGCCGCAATGTTTTTTTTGATCCAGCGCAGCGCTTCGATCTGGTCGAGCAGTCCGAGGTTAGGCGCGTCGGGATATTCCTCGCCGCCTTCAAAATAAGACAAATCGACAAAGCCCATAATTCCTACGCGATAACCGACGGTTACAAGAATTATGTCGGTTTGTTTGCTGACAAGGTTTTTTCCGTCATACATCGGGTCCGCTGTTCCGCCCCAGCCGTATGAGCCGCCGTGAAAGAAAACCATAACAGGCTTTTTTTCGGTTGTGTCTGTGAGGTTCTTCCAAACATTAAGATACAGGCAGTCCTCGCCTCGGGGATAAAACGACGCCTGCTCCGACGGCCATACGGTCTGGATTGGGCTTTTGCCGTTGTAATAAGCCTCTCTGACTAGACTACTGTCTTGAGCGGGTACAGGCGGTTTCCACCTGAGCTCACCGACAGGCGGCTTTGCAAATGGTATTCCGCGGAATGCCGCTATGTTTCCCGATTTTGCGCCGACAAAAATGCCGTTTGAGCATTTTGCCGAAAGGGCTTCATCATATTCTCCGGTGATTACCTGATTTTCACCGTAGCTTTCACGGATTCTGGTAATAGCTTCTTCTGTCATCTTTTTCTCCTAAATACGCCTTTAACGGTTTCAAAGAATGTTTTTCTGCTGCTGTATTCTTTTCGCAGCTCGCCTACGGTTACGTCTGTCTGTGAGTTGTGCGTTACCAAGCCCTGCGCGACCTTTACGAAAATATCCTTGAAGTTTTCCATGCTATCGTCATCATATAGGCTTGCCATGTAATCGATCATAAGCACAAGGCCGTCGGAACCGTCAAGAATTTCCATATCAAGGATAGTCTGTGAAGCCGCCTGGTTTTGGCGGATCTCAATTGTTTCAATGTCCATGCCCTCAAAGCCGCCCATGTCGCGGATATCCTGCTGATACAGCAAATACGCAGCTTCGGCTCCGCCTGCCTGATTATGGATGTCAACATATGGATAACAGCTGTGCTCGATTCCCTTTTGCACCTGAGTGTGCACTTCGGCAAACAGCTCGCGCAATGTTACTTCGTCCTTAAGACGCAGTCCTACAGGCAGGTCGCGGAACAACAAGCCGACAGAATTCATGGCTAACATATCCTCGCGTCCGTTGTAAATCCAAGACAGCTTTATGTTGTCCTCTTTATTATAAATAGAAACAGCAAGCGCGGCAACCGTAATAAAGAACTCGTTGCGGCTTATGCGGTAATGGCGCTCCATTGCTCGCATCTGTGCCTGTTCGATTCCGATAGGCGCAAAAAGTTCGCCCATTTCGTTTTCGCGCGATTCATGGTCCGTTTTGGGATAACTGCACCAATCTACGCCCTCTAAGCGCTCTTCAAAGTAACGCTTGCTCTCTTCATAATAGTCGGTTTTTGCCTCGTCCTCGCGGTTTTGCAAAATAAGATAATACAGATCAGGATCAAGCTGCATACCCATATACGCCTTTCCAACGTTCTGCATAAACACCTTTAAAGAGGTACCGTCAAAAATCGTATGGTGTACGTCAAAGAAGATGTAACCGCTCTTTTCTGTTTCAAATACACGGCAGCGGTGCAGACATCCACCGATGATTTTAAAGGGCTGTACCAGCGTATCCTTTATATTGTTAAACTCAAACTCGCTCAGCTTTTCAACATGGATTTCACCTAATACATCGGGCGAATAATGCTGTACGATATCGCCGTCGTCATTAAAGCGGAAGGTTGTCAGCAAAGCGGAGTGATTTCGGATAGCTGTGTGCATTGCGTCAGCCATTATTTGAAGGTCGAACATTTCCTTGTCAACCTTCATCATGGTAAACAGGTTATACATAGTGGATTTCGGCGTGTATAGCTGATAGTCCACCATATAAAGCTGCTCGGCTGTAAGCGGATGCTCGGTTTTCATTGAGCGCGCATTCTTTATTTCAGGCGATTCGCCGTCGTTTGTGTGGTTTTCCTCGTAAAGAGTCGCAATTCTCTTTGGAGTTCTTCCGCGGAATATCTCGTTTGCGTTAAGTCCGGGTAATTCGCTCTCGGTTATTACCTTAATTGAACCAAGGGAGTCGCCGCCGAGCTCATAGAAGTCGTCATTAATTCCGAACCGCTCAAACTTAAGAACCTTAGCCATGGCCTCACAGAGCTTTTTCTGAGTTTCATTTTCGGGTGCAATATAATCGGTCTGAAAGTTTGACGCGTCGGGCTTTGGCAGAGCCTTTCTGTCCATTTTGCCGTTCG
>CAMHHL010000185.1 GCA_946184925.1 uncultured Clostridia bacterium
CAGTGGTCGACCTGGACTTACTGGGATTATAGTGGTTCCTACATAAAAACTAACGATAAAAACCCTTCCTCGGGAAATATCGGAACGTCTTATATTGCCAGAACCGACGGCAAGCCTATCACAAAGTCGAAGAGCTTTGATGTTACTTTTATTGAATTATTCGGTTGATTTTATGAAAAATGTATTTATATTCTTTTTGTTTCATGGTGAATAATCTGTAAATACAGTTCAGCCCACCGCAAGCGCGGCGGGCTGATTCTATGTCTGACTATTCAATTATAAAATCAAATGTATACGGCTCTGTTTTGACAGCCTTAAAGGTTTTACCCCGTTTTTCAAAGGTTGCCGTATCTGAGTAATAGCTTTTTCCGAAGATGTCCGTCACGACAAAAACATACTGATATTCTTTTCCGTCGAGCCGTATCTTTGTGACATTGTCGTCTTCGTTAAATACAAATTCTTTTCCGTAATCTATTTTGTCTCCGCTCAGGCTTATATCAGTCGCGAGCCTGATTTTATCTCCGTCCTTCAAAGCTTTGAATTCGTTTACGGGAAGACCGTTTTCGTCAAAGCCGTCGCAGGTACCAGGTGAAAAATAAGAATTGTCTTTAGGCGTGTAGTAATAACGGAAATATGTTTCCTTGCCGTTTACAATCGCGGGACACTCATAGTCGAGAAAAGTTTCTCTGTCAACGTGCAGCTTGCTGTACATTCTATGCCCCTTTAACGCGGGAATAACTCCCTTGAAATCGCTTTTGAAAATCAGCTTCTCCCAATCGTTAACGGTATCTGCGTCAGAGCGTATGATACGCTGCTTACCGTCCTTGTCCGTTTCTATAAGAAGATAATTTACCGAGGCGAGATATTTGTGACTGTCCTCCGTAAGCGATACCCTGAATACGCCGTCCTTTGTTACGCTGCCCTTGTCCTTGAATTCGATCGTGGTATCGGGAGCGTCCAGATAGTATTCGCGCAGAAAGTCGTTGTATTCCTTACAGATCCCGAGCGAGATATATTCCTCGATTTCCTTTTGTTCAACATTCAGCGGATAGAAGAACGAAACGCCCGAGTTGTTGCGTTCACCGCTGTTTACGGAATACACGACAAAATCATCTTTTTCTTTATACGCGAACAAGTCAAATATAATGACGAGATTGTTGAAATCAATAAAGTCAACCATATTCGAGCTACCCTTAAAAACGTTGTCTACGCCGAACTTTTCGGATTGACGCGCGGCGTTGAGCACCTGTGAAAAATAATTCTTCGTACCTGAAACACGGTTGAGGTATTCGGCGGCTTCGGAAAACTTTTTGATCATTGGTTTAAATTTTGAAAGGTCAAAAACCGAAAGCGTTGAGTACAGCTCCTGCTCGTGATTTCTGCATTTCTTCATAAATGAATCGCAGATTTGCTTGCCGATTTTTTTCTCGCTTTTACCCGAAGCGAAAGCTTTGACAACGGATTTGTAATCCCAGCCGCCCGACGGCACAATCTCCTCGGACGCTATCATATACTTTGCGTAATTCTTCACGGTATAAGCGGTTTCTATAGAAGCCATCAGGCAGGCGTCAAATCCGACGATGTCGAATTTATTATTTAGCTTGGCTTTTTTCAACGCCGTGTTGAGCTCGGTGAGAGTGAGCGCGTCAAAGCTATAATTCTCGTCGAAGCATACGCCCTTCGCTGAGCCGCCGCCGTGATCCCAGAGGATGAGCATATTATGATTGGTCGGGTAGTTCTTCTGTCCCCATTTAAGAAAGTCGGTGAGGGTTTCGGCTTCACCCATATTCTTTTGTTCAAGAGATTCGAGCAGCTTTAATTTGCCGTCTTTAATCTCGTAGCGCTGTGTTTCAGTCGAGCTGATACCGTGGTGACGCCATATGTTCGTACCGCCTGTCTGAATGACGATGTTCAAATCGCCTTTATCGGCTGTGAGCAGCTCGTCGATGTTCTTACTCGCGAGGCCCTGTTTCGTTTCAAGGTTTGAACCGCACATATATATAAAGAGCGTCCGTCCTTCGTCTGTTCCGTTGATGTTTGCTTTTGTGCAGCCCGTGAACAGCGAAAGCGTCAAGGCGCATAGTAATAATAAAATGATAATCTTATTTTTCAAATAATCACCTCCCGAAAACCGCTTCTATTTTAGCATATCAATATTGATTTGTCACTATCGGCAAAACTTAATGTGTCAAAAAATCACAAAAGTTAAGATAAGAAAACCTCCTAAATCTTTGTTGCTATTATTAAACCACGAGCCGTTTAGTGTATCAAAAACTGATACAGAGTAGACAATGAAAAGCGATTTGATTATTGTTGTCTTGCAACTCTATCTGTTAATGATCTCCGAGCGAATGCAGTGTGATTGCTCTGTCATAAAGCTGATCGTCCTGAGTAAAGACAAAACCAAGTGAATCGGTACCCGTAAGGACAATCTTCATTCCGCTGCTTGCATATATATCGGAGAAAAGCGCGGCACCTTCGATAAAATCTTCAATTAACGTTACTTCATCAATAAACACATATTTGAAGCCCCTTTCCTCGAGCAATCTTAAATCGCTGTTAATGTCAGAAAGAGTATCACCTTTCTTTGCTTGGATGAAGGCAGCTTTATTGAACTCGGCGTCAGATAATTCGGAAAGAATCTGTTTTACCATAGTGGTCTTGCCTGTTCTTCTGAGTCCATATAGGATGAAAACTTTTTCCGTCAATTCGCCAAAAATATAATTACGCAGAATTGAGAT
>CAMHHL010000186.1 GCA_946184925.1 uncultured Clostridia bacterium
TAACCCGAAGGTCGTTGGTTCAAATCCTTCTCCCGCAACCACTCGAAAGTGGCTTAAACAGTGATGTTTGAGCCGCTTTTGTTTTTTGCCGCAAAAGCCGAAAAACCGGTTTTGTTGTTTATTTGATGTTTATTGTATAAAAAACGTGATAAATGCGCCGTTCTCAGCAAGGCATTTAAGGGCATTCTATTGACTAATTACCCTTAAAATTATATGAAGATGGTTTTGGAATGAATGGTGGATTAGAAATATTAGCTGCTGAGCTTGTGGTGCTCAACAATGGAGTAGAGTTTTGTGTAGACAAGTTTTTTGAAGCGCTTATCAATAAGAAGTTAGCTAACGGAGAGCACCTCGAAACAGTATTGTACAGAATTGAAAACTATATGATTTCTGAAACTCTCAAATCGTATCTTCGGGAATATGTGTATCAACATATCAACTCTGACAAGAAAGCCAAAAACAAAAAGTCAAAAGAAAAACTGACCGCAGCAAAGATTATCGACATGCAGCAGACAAAGGAATCCGAATCTCCGAAAAACGAACGCTAATCCAACACAGCCGGCAAGAGCGCAGTTATCTTGTCGGCTGCTTTTGTTCTGAGTTGTATCAATGGCATCTGATTAAGCAATTGTGAAATCACTAAGAAGCATACCTCTTATACCCTTGACTATACTGTTTGAAAAGGGTATAATAGGGTATAACTATTTTAGAGGGTGTTTTTATGGAGCCTACCGAGATTTTAAAACGCATTGAAGAACTTGAACGTGAAATCGCGCTTTTGCCGAGTGGCAGCATTGCTGTTAAGCGGATAAACGATAAAGAATATTACTATCACCGCATTAACGAAAACGGAAAACGACGGGAAACGTATGTTGATTTTGATAAGGTGGATAAGCTGCGCTTGCAGATCGAAAAGCGCAAAGCGTTAGCGAAAGAGCTGAAAGAACTGAAACGATTACTTCCCAAAACGTCAAAGATCAAAACAGAGTTGCCGACCTTTTCAACCTATGTGCGCGTCGGCGAGCAGCTCGACAGTATGGCGGCGACGGTTGCAAAATACAAAAAGCGTGCCTGCTATGCAGCGATTCATAACTATGTATTCGGCGAACAGCAGGACAAGGTTTTTATCCTGTACGGACTGAGAAGGACGGGCAAGACTACTCTGATCCGTCAAATTATTCTCAATATGAAGCCGGAGGAACGGCAAAAGGCGGCGTTTATTCAAATCAAATCATCCGATACTTTGTCGGACGTAAACGCTGATTTGCGGAAGCTTGAAGCGAACGGATATCAGTATATTTTCGTAGACGAAGTGACTTTGATGGAAGATTTTATTGAAGGTGCAGCGCTGTTCTCGGATATATACGCGGGCAGCGGCATGAAGCTTGTCCTTTCGGGAACGGACTCGCTAGGCTTTATCTTCACCAAGCACGAGCAGCTCTACGACCGCTGCATCATGCTGCACACCACCTTCATCCCATACCGCGAGTTTGAAAACGTTCTCGGCATTCAGGGCATTGACAACTATATCCGCTACGGCGGCACGATGAGCATCAGCGGCGTGAATTACAACGATTCTACATTCACGACCAAGCAAAGCACCGATGAATACATTGACAGCGCAATTGCGCGGAACATCCAGCATTCTCTAAAATATTATCAGGACGGCGGTCACTTCCGCAATCTCTATGATTTATACGAAAAGGGTGAGCTGACGAGCGCAATCAACCGCGTTGTGGAGGACATCAACCACCGCTTCACCAAGGAAGTCCTGACGCGGACGTTTACTTCTCACGACCTCTCTTTGTCGGCGAGAAACCTTTTGCACGACAGAGAAAACCCGGTTGACCTGTATCAGACGGTTGACAAAGAAGCGGTCACGGCAACGTTGAAATCCATGCTCGATATCCTCGATAAAGAGGAGCAGAAAGTCGAAATCGACGAGACGCACGCCGCCCAGATCAAAGAATATCTTGCCATGCTCGATCTGCTGATGGAGGTGGATTTGCAGTACCTTCCTCATGTCAACCGCCATGACAGAATAACGGTTATCACACAGCCGGGCTTGCGATACGCGCAGGCGACCGCGCTTGTCAATAGTATGCTGCTTGACGAGCAATTCAGCGCTTTGTCAGCGGTGGAACGCAACCGCATTCTGGAACGTATTCTGAGCGAAATCAAAGGCAGAATGATGGAAGATATCGTGCTGCTCGAAACAAAGCTCGCGAACCCCGATAAGGATGTCTTTCAGCTGCAATTCGCTGTGGGTGAGTTTGATATGGTCGTCGCCGACCCGAAAACGCTGACCTGTGAAATCTTTGAGATCAAGTACAACAAAGAGGTCGTTTCCGCGCAGTACCGCCACCTGACGGACGAGGAAAAGTGCGCACAGACAGAGCACCGCTATGGCAAGATTACAGACAGAACCGTTATCTATCGCGGAGAAACTACTGAATTGGAAGATGTCCGATATGTCAATGTGGAGGAGTATTTAATGCAGTTAGGGTAAATAAGTGATTGAAAAATAGAAAGATAACGAGGTAAACAAATGAATTTAACATATACTTCCCAATTAGAGGAAGAGATCTGGAATATGGCAGAGGAACTTGATGAGAGCGACGATTGTGAATCTGTAATTGACTTTCTAAATAGCAGGGATAGCTTTCAATCTTTTGGTGAACGGCTTGCGGCATTTA
>CAMHHL010000187.1 GCA_946184925.1 uncultured Clostridia bacterium
CGGGCATATTGTTGCCGTTTTCCCAGCGTGACACAGTCCTGCCCGAAACGTTCAGCTTTTCGGCGAGCTGTTCCTGCGTCAAGCCTTTTTCTGTTCTCAGCTCTCGCAAGAATGAGCCGATTCTTTTTTGATCCATACGTTTTTTCTCCTTTCCTGACAAAAATCATAACTCAAACCACAGCTTTTGAACACGACATAAAGTGAGAAAAAGTCGTTTTTCTGCGGTAGACATAAGTGTCGGGTAGATAAAATCGTCTTTATTCCGGTAATTGTAACACGTTAGACAGGCAATTTCAATATATTAGTCTAATGCTTGAGCGAGCATATAATTTGTAAAGCCAAATTCAAATAATATACCGAAACAGAAAATGAGTGTCCATAACCTGAATCCGTTATGAACACTCATACTGGTGCCGGTGACCGGACTCGAACCGGTACGGTATCGCTACCGGCGGATTTTGAGTCCGCTACGTCTGCCAATTCCATCACACCGGCAGATTGCTCTGCTATTATACAACAACAACGATGAAAAATCAAGTCAAACTTTTCAGGGGTATTGCAAAGGAAATCAAAATTTGATACAATAGAAAAAATTTTGTTAGGAAGATGATTGATGAAACACAAGAATCTGATTGATCTCGAATATATGTCAAAGGAACAGCTTGAGCAGGTTATTCACCTCGCCGGCGTAATCAAGGAGAAGCCCGAGGCTTACCGCCACGCTTGCGACGGAAAGGTTATGGCTACGCTGTTTTATGAGCCGTCCACCAGAACGCAGATGTCATTCCAGACGGCAATGCTAAGGCTCGGCGGAAGAACCATCGGCTTTGACAATCCGATGAATTCATCCGTTGCGAAGGGCGAAAATCTAAAGGACACTATCGCTATGATAAGCGGCTACGCCGACATTATCGCCATGCGCCACCCGGAGGAGGGCTCAGCAAAGGCTGCTTCACTCTACAGCTCCATTCCTGTTATCAACTGCGGCGACGGCGGTCACTATCACCCAACCCAGACGCTCACCGATGTTGTTACGCTTAACTATGAAAAAGGCAGGCTGGACAACCTTAAAATCGGTCTTTGCGGAGATTTGCTCAACGGAAGAACAGTCCATTCGCTGATTAAGACAATGAGCCATTTTAAAAACAACAGCTTTGTTCTTATTTCTACAAAAGAATTATCTGTACCGCAATATATAATCGACATTCTTGACAGAGCAGGCTGCGAATACAAAACAGCGGACAACCTCAGAGACGCAATTTCAGAGCTTGATGTGCTCTATATGACAAGAATTCAACGTGAACGCTTCACGAGCGACGAGGAATATCAGAAGCAAAAGGGAGTATTTGTGCTCGACGCTGAAAAGATGAAGCTCGCAAAAGAAGATATGATTGTGCTTCATCCGCTGCCGAGAGTTGACGAAATCGCGATTGAGGTTGACGACGACCCGAGAGCATGCTACTTCAAGCAGGCTGAATACGGAATGTACGGCAGAATGGCACTTGTTGTGCTGCTGCTCAGGATTGAGGACTCATTCTCCTTCGATACTCCGGAGCCTGTACTAATCCCGGAGAAAAAATGCTCAAATCCCAAATGTATTACTAACGATCCGCAGCAGTTTTATCTACCGCATAATTTCTATAAAAAAGACGGAAAGCTTTGTTGTGATTATTGCGACAGTTTAATAAACTAAATGACAGACCGGTTCGATTGAACCGGTCTGATTATTTAATCTGACGCAATAAATCTTATCCCGTTTTTTTCAGCGTATCTTTCGGCGGCAGTACCGCGAAATCCGAAAATAATAAAGTCCTTATCAACCTCAAATTCATCGGACTTTTCATTCCACTTATAACCAAACGCCTCGTCATCAATTTTCTTTACGGTTTTCGGTATTTTCACCTTGCTCAGCCCACAACTATAGAACGCACCGCTGCCGATTGTCCGCAGTCCTTCGGGCAATTCAATTTCAGTAATGTTTTCGCATCCATTGAACGCAAGAAAACCGATTTCCTTCAAAGTTTTCGGAAGACTTATCTTTTTAAGCTTTGTATTAGCAAATGCCATATCACCTATTTTCTCCGTCTTTTTGCTCAATATGACCTCTTCGAGATTCTCGCACCGAGAAAAAAGGCTCTCACCTAATTTGGTAATTCCTTCCGGAAGTACAATTCTTCTGAGATTTTTACAATCTGAAAATGCTCCGTCGCCAAGATCTGTCAGATTCTTCGGTAAGTTTATCTCTTCCAATTCATTGCAATAAGAGAACGCACCGTCCCCTATCTTTGTTACCGAATCCGGAAGCTTTATGCTTTTGGTGTACTGAAAGTCATAGCGCGGCGTACCGGTGTTCCCGTCTACTCCGGCGGAAAAAGCGTCGTCACATATACGTGTAATACCATCGCTCACAACAACGTTAACAGGCATTCTGACATCATACCACGGTGTATAATAATCATAATCCCTCATTTCTCCCACCCCGGTAAAGGACAAAGTTTTCGTATCATAATCATAGCTATAATCAATATTCGGATTAAGCTTTGTGCCTTTGATTAATTCTTCATCCTCACTGCTGTAATCGGGATTAACCGGTGCTCCGTAAACGTCGTTTACCTCTAAAGGTGAAAGAGAAATAAGAACCGTCAGAACAGAATCATACCCTGACCTTATAGCGTCTCCGTAATAATGC
>CAMHHL010000188.1 GCA_946184925.1 uncultured Clostridia bacterium
ACCATGATAAAGCACTGTGTTATCCGGCTGGATGGTAAAATAACATTCGTCTTCCGCGACGGAAAGGAAATCACAGTATGATTTATAATGAAAAAATCCTCCTGTTGGTGTCCGAATCATCGTCGGTTCAGATTTCGACAGGAAGATAATTATTTCAGCTTATGACGCTTTCCAAATCGTTATTGATTTCCGTCCGACAAAAATCCCAGATACTCGTCAAATACGTTAAAAAGCATATCGCCCGAGCAAACGGGGAGAACAGAATCGCTTCTGCCGATTGCGGCAAAATCAAAATAGTCCTTCGCCGCGGTAAGCACCAGAGCGGGAATCACTTCATAGTTCGTGCCGAATACAATTTCAAGGTACGGAACATACTTTGCTGCTTGTGAAATCTCTTCGGTATCTATTTTATCTTTCATTTTGAATTCCAAAGAGAAGACTTTGTTTTCCGTAATTACAAGAACGTCCGCGTAAATACGAACATACCGCGCCCGTTTTAGCCGGAACTCAAAAACGATCTCCCAATCCAAATATGCGGTGCCAAGCATATCATGCAAGTCGGCAAATAGATTTATCATTTGTTCCCGGCAATCTCGAAAGGAGTGTAGCAATCCACGCGTATCGTTAAGATTACGCCCTATTCTTTGGCAGCCCTTCATCAGCTCGTCCATCCATTCGTCCTCTGTCAGCCTCAGAAAAACAGAAACCTTGGCGTAATATCCTGAAAACTCATATAAGCCGTCATGCGGAACGGACTGCCGGATAATGCCGTGCCACCTGTAAGAATCATCCTGATAGCACAAGTCCTTCAGAAGCGGCGACGCATACAGGACTCGATTCACCGTGCTTCGTTCGAGGTTCAACTGCCGGGCGATATCTTTAGCTTTCAGTCCGTCGCTTTGACAGATAGCTGCACATATTTTTCGTTCTGACTGTTCTCGGTTCATATTTCAACGGCTTTCATTTAGTTATTTTGCCCCTATTATACCCGACTACAGACTCTTTGTAAAGGAATACTTAGCGGATAGCATTCCACTTTTTGCTCTACCGCCTCACTGTCGCGATACGTTGCGCCACGGCGCGTTTTCATAGTTGAATCGAGAATTTATCCGAGAAAAATAATAACGCGACACAGGGCAAACGTGGGGCGTTTTGAAAAATGAGAATCTCGCAGGTGGGGCTCGACTCATAAAATGTAGTACACAGCCAAAGGCAAACATACTCACCCTATTATTGTTGTCATATTTTTGCCGTCAAGCTCTCGATATTTCTCCAAATGATTGTTTTTTGCTTTCGGTTATGCTATAATGAATTATGTAAAAAATCGGGAAGGCTTTTGCGGCGAGTGTCAATACCTCAAATGCCTCCTACGGCGACAAGTATTACAAGCTCACCAAAAATATTGAATTAACGTTTGATGACGCTATGACGTCAATATTTGTCGGAAATAGTACCGACCCTTTCAGAGGTCACTTTGACGGCGGCGGTCATACGCTGACCTATAACTACAGCGGAAAAGCCAATGGTGCAGCTCCGTTCCGTTACGTCAGCGGCGCGACTATCGAAAACCTCACCGTAACAGGTACGATAAGTATCAGCAGCGGCGGTTATAACTTTGCCGCCGGAATCGCGGGTTATGTGACCGGAAACACCACTATCAGCAAATGCACAAGCAATGAAACCTTATACGTCAACAGCGACGGTTCGGGTAGGTTCGGCGGTATCGCGGGCTCGGTAGCGAGCGGCGTCAGGCTGAACATCAGCAACTGCGTATTCAACGGCAAAATGAACGGTTATGTGACTATGTTCTGCGGCGGCTTCGTGGGGTATAACCTCGGCAACGTCAATATCACCGACTGCCTTTGTACGCCGGCGAGCATAGGTATCGGTGATAGAGATTTTTACGCGTTTGTTCAGGACAGGAGTAACGGCTCTCATTCGCTTACCCGTGCCTACCGCACATTTGAACTGAAAGCTGAGAATTACAATTTAACTGAATTGAATCAGGGTGTTTTAGTTTATACCGATGCGCCGGATGACACGCTGACAGAAAAGGTAACCTGCACCGATAACGGTACATATTACGCCGACGGCGGCGCCGCTGTTTCGGCAGCATCGACGTACTATAAGGAGCAAAGCGGAGCGGCAAACATCAGCTATGCGGTCAAATTCAACGGAAATACACTTGTAAAGGGTACCCATTATACCGAAACGATTACAAACAGCAGCAATGCGGTCGTAAACAATCCCGTCGATACTGCGGGAACCTACACGCTGACTGTGACAGGTATCGGAAACTATGCGGGCAGCCTTTCGCATACCTTTACCGTGCTTGACAAAACGCTGACAAGCTACCTCGACGCAAACGGAGCTGTTCAGTCGGCAGAGGTCATTCCCGTTTCCGACAGTTCCGTCTCTCTGAGCGCAGGGTGGTACGCCGTGACCGAAAACGTTACGGTCGATGACCGCATCAAAGTCAGCGGTGACGTACATCTCATACTCTGCGACAACGCAACGCTGACAGCTTCAAACGGTATAGACGTCACGGGAAATAACAGTCTTACCGTTTACGCACAGAGCACCGGAAACAGCATGGGCGCGCTGATTGCAACGGGACCCGGTAATCATTCCGGTATCGGCGGTCATTATTCATGGCCTTATTCTTACGCCTATGGAGACATCA
>CAMHHL010000189.1 GCA_946184925.1 uncultured Clostridia bacterium
AGCAACACAACAAAGGTTTATTTCGGCAAAGACCAGCTCCACCATCTGAGCGAGGAGATTGCCCAATTCGGCAAAAAAGTCCTGCTTGTTTACGGCGGCGGTTCCATCAAGAGAATCGGTCTGTATGACAAAATTATCGCCGAGCTCAACAAGGCGGAGATGGAGATTTTTGAATTGCCCGGCGTAGAGCCGAATCCTCATCACACAACGGTAAATAAAGGCGCTGCCATTTGCAAAAAAGAGGGTATCGACGTTGTGCTCGCGGTAGGCGGCGGTTCAACGATCGACGCTACCAAAGCAATCGCCGCGACAGCGAAGTATGAGGGCGACGACTGCTGGGATATCATCACCGGCAAAGCGTTCGTTCCCGACAATCTCCCGATTGTCGCAGTTCTCACCCTTTCCGCGACAGGCTCCGAAATGGATATCGGCGGCGTCATCAGCAATGTCGAGCAGAACGAGAAACAGCCGATGTTCGGACCCACTCTCAGATCGAATGTGTCGTTCCTCGACCCGACAAACACCTTCAGCGTCAACGCCTACCAGACCGCAAGCGGCAGCGTTGACATTATGGCGCACGTTTTTGACGTAGCCTATTTCTCCGCGCAGGAGGAAATGGATATGCTCACCCGTATGCAGGAGGAGGTACTCAAAACTGTTGTTAAATTCGCCCCTGTAGCGCTCGAAAAACCTGACGATTACGACGCACGCGCCAATCTGATGTGGGCTTCTTCATGGGCGCTAAACGGCTTTTTGTTCAGCGGCATTGAGCAGGACGCGATCGCGCACATGATCGAGCATGAGCTTTCGGCGTTCTATAATATCACCCACGGTCACGGTCTTGCCATCGTCATTCCGAAGTGGCTGACCTATATTCTGGACGAGAAGACCGCTCCGAAGATCAAGCGTCTCGGCGTCAATGTATTCGGCGTAGATCCCACATTCTCCGATATGGACGGCGCGAAAGCCGCGATAGAAGCGATGGAAAAGTTCTTCTTTGATACTCTCGGATTGAAGAGCCGTCTTTCCGACCTCGGCATTGACGACAAGAACTTTGCGCTCATGGCAAAGAAAGCCTGCGGCGCAAAAGGAAAGCTCGAAGGCTTTACAACGCTTACGCCTGCCGATGTTGAGAAAATATTTGAGTTATGCTCGTAAAAGGGGGACTAATGATTATGAATTACATTACACTTAACAACGGAACAAAAATGCCGCTCGAAGGCTTCGGCGTCTTTCAGATTCCCGATCCCGTCGAATGTGAACAGGTTGTCTATAACGCAATCAAGACCGGCTACCGTCTGCTTGATACCGCCGCAGCGTATATGAATGAAGAAGCGCTCGGCAAAGCTGTTGCGCGCGCAATCGCCGACGGAATCACCACCCGCGCCGAGTTGTTCATCACCACCAAGGTTTGGGTACAGGATCAGAAGAATGAGGAAACCGCCTATGAAGCGGTCAAAACCTCTCTCGCAAAGCTCAATATGCCCTATGTCGATTTGGTACTTCTTCACCAGCCGATGGGTGACTACTTTGCCGCTTACAGAGGAATCACAAAAGCCTACAAGGAGGGCTTAACAAAGGCAATCGGCGTGGCGAATTTCTATCCCGCAATTCTCGCCAACTTCTGTGAGAATGTCGAGGTGATCCCTGCCGTCAATCAGGTTGAACTGCACCCGTTCTTTGTACAGGCTAACGCGCTTGAAACGATGAAGGAATACGGCGTTGCGCCGCAAGCGTGGGGACCGCTCGCAGAGGGTAAGCACGGTATATTTACCGACCCCGAAATCAAGGCAATAGGCGACAAATACGGCAAATCGAACGCACAGATTGTGCTCCGCTGGAACGCTCAGCGCGGCGTGTCGATTATCCCGAAGTCCGTCAAGGTCGAGCGTATGGAGCAAAACATTGACATCTGGGATTTTGAACTGACCGAAGAAGAGATGGCGGCAGTCGCGGCGAAAGACCTCGGTCACAGCGAGATTGTCAATCATGACGATCCGCAGTTTGTCAAATTTGTGCTCGGCATGAAGATAAATTGAATGTGTGGATTGGCTTTTGTAAAAATGGGGGTGCGTAAGCGCGTGACTCGGGAGAGCGCTTGGTTCGCATTCAAGAGGTCAGGGGTTCGATTCCCCTTATCTCCACCAAAAGTTCGTTATTCAAACCCTGCCCAAAAAAATTTGAGTAGGATTTGAGTAACTTGTCGATAAAATCAGCGTCTGTTTCGGCAGGCGCTGATTTTATGTTCTGATTAATCAAATCTCTCTCAATAGGGCCGACGATATTCTTATAGATATCCGTAAATTCTGTGGTTACTGTTCCATCCTCGTGTATCCAGATTCTCTTAAATATAGCCTGGCACATGAGCTTTTTAATGTTGTCGTTCGCCTTGCGATAAGTCCTTCCACAGTCCTCGAGGAGATCGAAGGCGAGAGATAAGTTCTTGAGGATATCATCAAACGTAGTGCTGCGGACGCTGATTTCGTGCTCAATAGCCGCAAGCTGTTTGGATAAGATTTGCTGCTCACGCTTCATTAAGCTCATAGGAATAGCGTCGTTAAAATGCGCCTCAAGCAGTTTTTCCTGTTTATGTTCAATCTTTTCCTTTTCTCGGCGCAATGCATCCAACTCGGTCTTGAATTTCTCGTTTTCTTTATTAA
>CAMHHL010000190.1 GCA_946184925.1 uncultured Clostridia bacterium
CCGTGACGCGGGATTCGAAAAGCTGCCTGTCAAGGGTAAGGACGAGCTTGCCGAAATGTCAGATTCCTTTAACACAATGGCAGAGGAGCTTGAGCAATACATCGATGACGTTGCAGAGCTGAACCGGCAAAAAGCCGAGCTGAACATTGCTCAAACCATTCAGCTGGGCTTACTGGAACCGGACTCCTTTGAAAACGACAAGGTAAAAATCAACGCTTCGATGACGACCGCAAGGGTTGTCGGCGGCGATTTGTATGATTATCGTATTTTGGATAACGGCAGCGTTTTTGTCGCAATCGGAGACGTTTCGGGCAAGGGTATCACCGCCGCGCTGTTTATGGCACGCGCGATCACTCTGCTGAACAACTACGCAAAGCTCGGTTACTCTCCCGCAAAAATGCTGTTTGAATTTAATAACAATCTTGCGGCGCATAATCCGAATATGATGTTTATTACGGCATTTGTCGCAGTATACGATCCGAAAGCGGGAGAATTGATCTACTCTAACGCAGGTCATAACTATCCGTATATCATATCAGACAAGCTGACCGCACTGAATACTGAAAACGGTATTATGGCAGGCTCGTTTGAAGATGTCGAGTTCCCCGAATACACTGTTAAAATGAAACCCGGCGACTGCCTGTTTATGTATACCGACGGTGTAACGGAAGCGGCGAACAAAAGCGGCGAGCTATTCGGTGAAACGCAGCTGGAGGAAGTTTTGCATAAAAACAAAGATTGTGCAGATAATCTGCTGAACGCTATAACTGCGGAAATCAATGGCTTTGCTCAAGGATCAGAGCAATCGGACGATATGACGATGCTTACACTCCAAATCAAGCCCGACTGATGAACAACACATATCAAATCACATATATAGGCAGATCGATATCGACCTGTCCCAAAAAAGACACTTCACCCTCGAAGTGTCTTTTTATAGACGAATCACGCGGAAATCGTATGTTGTATTCCATCAAAAAGAATGATAGTATATAGCCACAGAAGAGAAAAACATAAATAAACAAAACAAATTCCAATAAAGAGGTAATCAAAATGAAAAAGACAACAAATAAAAAAACAACAGCTACAGTCATCGGAGCATTCGCGCTTTGCGTTTGCGCAGTTACCGCAACACTCTGCTTCACAGGATGCGGCAGTAATAATAACAGCTCCAAAACGGAAACAACGGCAGCACCCACAACGGTCGCCGCGGCAACCGCTGCGCCCGCAACCACTCCTGCTGCAAGCGTTCAAAACAGTTCCGACAATCAAAACACCGGCAGCACACAAAACAGCGCGGCAGCCGACAAACAGGAGTCGCAGGCTAATCAGCAAAAAGCAGCTTTTAAAGCATGCGAGGCAGCTGCAAACCTTTACGGCAAAGGCAACTGGGGCGTTGCGAGCATTGAAACAAAGACCACCGATGCCGGCACGGAAATGTACTATATCGGCGTAATGAACTACTCCGATTCTCAGTCTAAGACATATTACTTTTATGTTGACGGCGAAAACTGCTCACCTGACAACTCAGCTAACGATCAGACGTCCTCTTCCGTCAATCAGGAGGAAAACGCAAATAAGATGAAGGCTGTTCAGAGCGCAGTTGAAAAGGCAAAAGAGCTTTACGGCGAAGGCAGCTGGCGCGTATCAAGCTGTGAACAGCAGACTTCATCCGACGGCTCGGCTGTATATTATATCGGAGTAACGAACTACACCGATTCGCAGGGTACAACTCATTACTTCTATGCTGACGGCAGCACCTGCACACCGGCAGACAATTAAGCATGATTTTTTATGAGGATGATAAAGCTCCGCGTATAAAATATCATTTCAGCAACGGCAGAAGAGAAACAAAAATGTTTTTCTTCTGCCGTTATGCCTTTGATTTTTTCTTTTTCAAAATCTGATACACTTGTGGTGTACCGCCGTTACATCAAATATCAGCCTATCTATTTGTTTTCTCAGAAAGTGGCAGCACCTTTTATACGTTGTCGACCTTAATTCTAATAGCGAATAATAAGGTACAAAACAAGCAGGACTGCAAAGAACAGGAAAATGAACAAAAGATGCTTCCATTTCTTTTCCCACAGCAGTCCGATGAATTCTCTGACGAACGCGTTCGGGAAGAAATAGAGCTTTGTTTTTGCCGATAGTCCTTTGACTCTCATTTTCAGCTTTTCCGCCAGCGTATAACCGCGGAACACATGGTAATTGGTGGTCGAAAAGCCGACTTTGACGGTATAGATATCGCCGGCATCCTGCTCAATGACTGTTTTTGAGAACGCCATGTTTTGGTAGGTATTAACTGATCGATCTTCTTTCAATATTCTCTCCTCCGGAACACCCATTTCCATCAGACAACGCTTCATGCTTTCCGACTCACTGATCACTTCGTCGCTGCCCTGACCGCCTGACGGAACAAACACAGCGTGCTTTCCGGTTGACTGAAACTGCTCCTGCTCAAAATCATAGGCGCGCTGCACCCTGCCCCGGAGGATTGGCGTCGGCGTACCGTCCTTCCGGATGGCGCATCCGAGGATGATGATATAGTCCATATCATACGGCGGATTGTAACGCGTGGACGCGACCGCGCAAAACATCGTCGAGAGGAACATGCACTCGAAGTAGCTCAGCAAAAACGCAACTCCGATATTCGCCA
>CAMHHL010000191.1 GCA_946184925.1 uncultured Clostridia bacterium
TTTGATTAATTGCGAGGAAGCAGTTCATGATAATGCAGGTTTGATGATGATTAAATTCTTGATTCGATTGGGAGTTGAAAAAGTTTATCTTGCTGGCATGGATGGGTATTCAACTGATCCGAGTATAAACTACGGCAACGAGCGTATGGTTCTTTATCATAAGAAAGCACAGAACGATGCTATTAACGAAGGATTAAATAAGGTTTTAAAAGAATACAGTAAGATTATTGATATTCAGTTTTTGACAAAACCAAAGTTTATATATATTTAGTGAAAAAATGAAATTGCCATTTTTAACAATTATGATTAACGGCTTTTGGATGTACGCGATTGACGAAAAATGATTTCTATTAAACAACTTTCTGCGGTTTTGAAGCAATTATGTAGGGCTATTTACTAATTAAGAAATTTAAACTAATTGTTTACCGTTTTGCAAAATAATATCGCGTATTAGGTTAACGGCTCTTTGTTACATTTTGATGTGGATTCTTTAGAATATTTATAAAGCCGGTAACGGCGCGGTTAGAGAATTTAATAATTTTTTTCAACTTATTTTGAGTGGGTTTTATTATGAAAGGCATTATTTTAGCAGGCGGATCGGGCACGCGCCTTTATCCGCTGACGACAGTTACAAGTAAACAGCTCCTTCCCGTGTACGACAAGCCGATGATTTATTATCCTATGTCGGTTTTGATGAACGCGGGAATCAGAGAGATTCTGATAATTTCAACTCCCGAGGACACACCTCGCTTTAGGGAGCTTTTCGGTGACGGCAGTCAGTTTGGAATTTCGCTGTCCTATGCTGTTCAGCCGAGCCCCGACGGCCTCGCTCAGGCGTTTATTATCGGTTCGGATTATATTGGTAGCGACAGCGTTGCTATGGTTCTCGGCGACAACATTTTTGCTGGTCATGGTCTCAAAAAGCGCCTAAGAAAAGCCGCCTCTCAGGAAAGTGGGGCGACGGTTTTCGGTTACTATGTTGACGACCCCGAGCGTTTCGGAATCGTTGAGTTTGACAAGGACGGTAAGGCAATTTCTATCGAGGAAAAGCCCGCTCATCCTAAGACAAACTACTGCGTTACGGGTTTGTATTTCTACGACAATCGCGTTGTTGAGTACGCTAAGGATCTGAAGCCTTCCGCTCGCGGAGAGCTTGAAATTACCGACCTTAACCGTATTTATCTTGAAAACGGCGAGCTCAATGTTGAACTGCTCGGACAGGGCTTTACATGGCTTGATACAGGTACTCACGATTCGCTCGTAGACGCAACAAACTTTGTTTATACAATGGAAAAGCACCAGCACCGCAAGATTGCGTGTCTTGAAGAAATCGCGTATCTGAACGGCTGGATTGATAAGGAACAGATTATGGAGTCTTACGAAGTGCTCAAGAAAAACCAGTACGGCGAGTACCTCAAGGACGTTATTGACGGCAAGTATCTAGACAAAACGGAGGGTTAATATGACTATTATCGTTACAGGCGGAGCGGGGTTTATCGGCTCCAACTTCGTATTTCATATGCTAAAAAAATATCCCGATTACAGGATTATATGCTTAGATTGTCTGACCTACGCGGGTAATCTTTCGACATTAAAGCCTGTTATGAACAATCCGAACTTCCGATTCGTTAAGGAGAGCATTACCGACCGCGAGGCGGTTTACAAGCTTTTTGAGGAGGAACACCCCGATATGGTTGTCAACTTCGCGGCTGAGAGCCACGTTGACCGATCAATTGAGAATCCCGAAATTTTCTTACAGACCAATATTTTAGGCACTCAGGTGCTTATTGACGCCTGTCGTAAGTATGGTATTCAGCGTTATCATCAGGTCAGCACTGATGAGGTCTACGGCGATTTGCCGCTTGACCGTCCTGACTTGTTCTTCACCGAGGAGACGCCGATTCACACAAGCTCTCCTTACAGCTCGTCTAAGGCTGGCGCGGACTTGCTTGTGCTCGCTTACTACCGCACATACGGTTTGCCCGTCACAATCAGCCGTTGTTCAAACAACTACGGTCCCTATCACTTCCCTGAGAAGCTGATTCCGCTTATGATTGCGAACGCGCTCGCGGACAAGCCTCTGCCTGTTTACGGCAAAGGTGAGAACGTGCGCGACTGGCTGTATGTTGAAGACCACTGCAAGGCGATTGATTTGATTATCCATAAGGGCAGGGTAGGCGAGGTCTACAACGTCGGCGGTCACAACGAGATGGCGAATATCGACATCGTCAAGCTGATTTGCAAGGAACTCGGCAAGCCCGAGAGTTTGATTACATATGTTACTGACAGAAAAGGTCATGACCTGCGCTACGCGATTGATCCGACTAAAATCCACAACGAACTCGGTTGGCTGCCTGAGACTAAGTTTGGGGACGGCATCAAGAAAACAATTCAGTGGTATCTCGACAACAAGGACTGGTGGCAGGAAATCATCAGCGGCGAGTACCAGAATTATTACGAGAAGATGTATGGGAATAGATAAATGAAAATCTTTTATGCGAGGGAATTCTATGAGTTATGTTTTAGATTATGTTTTACCATTTAAAGCAAAATATATTGCTGAAGCAAGAGACAGGTTCGTAAAAAGGAACTCATCTATTGTCGAAATCTATAACGACGCTACAATTTTACCTTTAGCTGAATTTAA
>CAMHHL010000192.1 GCA_946184925.1 uncultured Clostridia bacterium
CTCGTTTTTTTAGTTTGCTATAGCTTGTACTTACAATTATATCATAACACGGAAAACTGCAATATTCAACCGATCTATCAAAATGTTTTGCGGAAACATCCCCTCAGGATACTCAACTGCGTGCCGCCTGTATTTTAATTGATTTTTCGCGTGATTTATGATATGATTATTTCAGAAAAATCTAGTGTTAAAAGGATGTATAATATATGATAATGCAGGTCAATCAGGTCGTTTCAAACGGCAGAAATCAATTTGAGATTTTAGAAAACGGACTTCTCCTGTACAGAGCCTCATCTCCGTTCTTTAAGCCCGGAACGCCCGTCGGCGGCGACGAAGTCCGCAGGCTCATTCTGACGGACGTTTTCAACCGTTTGCTGTTGTTTACTGACTATAACGTGTTCGAAAACCTCGTCGCTTCTGCGATTCCGATGAGCTGGCTGTTCAAGGGCGCAAAGCAGGTGCGCCGTTATTCCGTGCTCAACAGCGAAAACCAGATCGTCGGACGCTTTTACTTTGAGCAGACCGGCGTAGCGAAATCCAAGCTCGTTTTGGAATGGCGCGGAAGGCTGATAGTCGGTTATCGCAAGGAAGCGGGCAAGAAGGAGGTCGTCTCCTTTTATGACGGTGAAACACAGATCGGGCAGCTCACAAAGCCCAACGCTGTTGTCAATAACTGCGACTGCTATCTGCTGCATTTTCTTGACAATAGCCTTGACCGCGAGATCGCCGCTTTCTTTACGGTTTATTATGATTTTCTCTATCACAACCACAGCGGAGAGCTCATGAGGGGCAGGCGTACGGATGTCGAGTACACCTTTGACCGGTACAACAAAATGTTCAACAAGAATTTTATAGCCGATAACTTCGGCAAGGAAGAAAACGAGCGTGTGGAGCAGTTCATCAAGGACGCCTACAAATCAAGGAAAAAGAAATAACTCAGCCTTGGAGAATGCCTTATGTATCTGAAAAACGGTTTGATTGAATTCTTAAAAGTTAAAAACGTTATCCTGCTGATTTTGGGCGTGATTTTCACTTCAATTTCATTCTCCCTGATGACCCAGCTGGTCGTAGGACTCCACGGCGATTTTTTATCGATTATCCGCGCCGGCAGTCTGATCGCAGCGTTTGTGTTTTTCGTCTTTGGAGTTTCGATGATCGTATATTCGAGAATATCGCGTATGATGATAAATGAAGCTGTCTTTTTCTCGGGATATTTCGAGGGCGATCTGAACGGCTATGTCGATTTCGCGGAGCTTGCCGAGGTGACGGGCAAAACGCCGGAGCAGATTCAAAGCCGTCTGAGATGGCTGAGACCGTTGTATATGCAGAATTTCCGCGTTATCAAAACCGTCAACTACCGCTACCCGGAGATCATCGAGCTTTACAGCAAGACCGTCACCTGCTCCTGCCGCAGCTGCGGCGGCTGGATGGAAAAGCGCGTGTACTTTGAGGGTCGGTGTCCGTATTGCGGCAGCTCCGATCTGACCGCGCAGGTCGTGTCGGGTCAGCGGGTCTACTTCATCAACGACAACACAACCCGCAAGCCCTATAACCCCGCCTATTACGAGGGCTCGCCGCTTCAGCCCAAGCGCATCGGATACGCCGTCGGCTTCGGCATCGAGCTGTTCTTTTTCCTGATTTTTCTCATTATATTTTTGACGATGGTCAACAATTACAACAACGAGCCGTATTTCAGGGATATGTTCAGCAGCAGTATGACGTCTTTCAGTTTGTTCCGGTCGGGTCTGCTTAACGCGATCATCTTTTTCGCGTTCGCCCTCGCGGCGATCGTGCTGACAGTCCCGATAACATTTTCCCGCATGTCAAACATTGAACACTCGCAAAGTTTAGCGAGGGATTTCGCGCAATGGCCAAAGCCGTTTATCAGCCTGCAGGAGTTTGACCGGATGCAAAGGGAGAAGTACTCTTACAGCACCATTCCCCCCGAAAAGCGGTATAAGAATATTGTGGAAGCGATCAAGGAGGGCTATCTGCGCGGCTGTACGCCCGAGATGCACGGCGGCGTACTGAGAATAGCGCTCGCAAAGCAGATCGTCAAGGATCGCTGTCCCGGCTGCGGCGCACCGATCGTCGGAGCTGTCACCGAGAATTATTCATGCCGCTACTGCGGACGCGTGATTACAGGCGTTATCCGCAAGCAGTGAACGGAAAGAAAATTAAACTGAACAGCAACGGTGGCAGTGAATATTCTAAAATAACGAACAATGAAACCGGCTCGGCGTAACAGAAATTACACCGAGCTGTTTTGCTCTAAATCTCGTGAGCGTATTAAACCACAGGTTTAATGACATTCCTTTTATTATGCTTTACAATAAAGACATAACAGATGAAGGAGTGATGAATATGAATTTGAAAGAAGCGTTTAGATTTCAGAACAGGCTTGAATACCTGATAGAGAAGGCTGAGAACATCCTTGATGACGAGGAGTGTGTCACGCTCACAAAGCGTACCTATCTCTACAAAAAGGCAAATCCCGAAGCCGAAAACGAAACTGTCACTGTGATTCCCGACACAGAGTATTATCGCCAGCTCAATGAGATGATTGAGTTTGCGGTGTATTTGCTCGACCAAAGAGAAAAACTGTCTGA
>CAMHHL010000193.1 GCA_946184925.1 uncultured Clostridia bacterium
TGTATTCTTGCGCCCTATTTCGGAATAGAACTTAAATCATTGTGTTTCAACCTTTACACTCCTTTTGTGCGATCGATTCCCTTTTGATCATTTCATATCCGAGCATTGTGTGTGTAACGGGCGGTTTTTCTTCGGGGGTTTCCCTAAGGCTTTTTATCATGCTGAGAATCAGCCTTGCCGCCATTTCGCCGCTTTGGCGATGGAACAGCCGCACGGTTGTCAGGGAGGGCGTCAGGTAACTGCCCGACGCACCGCCGCCTATTCCGCCGACGCTTACCTCACCCGGGATATCGACGCCGCGTTCCCTGAGCGCTTTTACAGCACCCACAGCGAGCGAATCCGTTGCGCAGATAACGCCGTCCGGCATGTGTCCGCCGTCGAGTATCTCGCACATTCCTCTATAACCCTCTTCAACGGTGAAACGCACCTGAACCTTCAACAGCTCGTCCGGTGAGAGCCCGTTCTCCGTCAGCGCGTCCTCAACACCCAAACGGCGGTTGATACCGACGCACAGATCGGTTTCCACCGCGCCGATATACGCCAGACTGCGCCTGCCGCTTTCGATCATGCACCGCGTCAATTCCTTTGCCGCGCCTCTGTCGTCGTGATAAATGCAGCTTACGGACGGATGGTACTGTCCGCAAACGACGATCGGCAGTTTTGTTTCCCGGAAAAACTTGATATGATTCGGCGTAAAAACCGTTCCCATCAGTATGACGCCCGAAAGCTTTGCCTCCTGCATCATTCTGAGATATTCTATCTCGCGCTTCTCGTCGTTCTGTGCGTTTCCGAACACCACCAGATAGCCCGCATGATTCAGCACTGAGGAAACGCCCTCAACCAGACTGCTGACCGAGTCTGAATTTATCCGCGGTACGATGATGCCTACGCTGTCCGATTGCTGCCTGCGCAGCGAACGCGCAGCGTGGTTCGGAACATAACCTGTTTCTTCTATAACCCTTTTTATTACCTGCTTTTTTTCTTCGCTTATGCTTCCGCCGTTGAGGTATCGACTTACTGCGGCAGATGAAACCCCGGCAAGCTTAGCGATCTCACTGATTTTCATACTGTCACCTTTTAAAATAATAATTACCCGATCATTTGATCAACGCCCAAATAAATCCGTAGGGCTTGAGAACAGCTTGGATGCTTTTGCTTTCCTCGCCCGTGTACAGATTGGTATAGGCGGTTTCTGTGTCAAAAAATACGGTCTGTTCGCGCTCGCAAAAGTTGAACAGCGCCAAGAGCCTGTCGCCTTTATACTCTCTGCAAAGCCCTAAGACGCTTTGTGAGCCTGTTTCGACGGGATAGAAATCGGCGCGTGAAGCGAACACGGCGTTTTCGGCGCGGAGCGTTTCAAGCTTTCTGAGCGCACTGAATATCCTGCCCTGATAGCTGTCCGTTTTCTTTCTTTCCTGAGCGAGCTTCCAGTCGAATTTGCCGCGGTGGATGTAGCGGCTGTCAAATTTCTTGTTGATATCGGCGTGATACATATAGTCGTTTAGCTGACCTACCTCGTCGCCGCTGTAAATGACGGGGATGCCGCTTTGCGAGAACATAAACGCGTGCAGCATGATATCCGCGTCGATAGCCAGATCTAGCGCTTTTTCGTCCTTGTCCCACAGCGCCGCCTCAATTCCGCAAAGGCTCGCAGTTGTGCCGCAAAGCCTTGCGTCCTGCAAAACAGGATCGTCGTTGTAAAGCTCGCCGCGCGATACGCTGCCATTGAATTTGCCGATAAAATAATCGTTGAGGTACTTCTTGTGCGGAGCCTGCTCCATGCCTCTTTCCCTCAGCCAGTCATAGTCAAGCCCCCAGCCGATGTCGTCGTGGCAGCGCAGATAATTGAGAAATACGCAGTTCTTCGGCATCTGCGCAAGCTGGTTCATCTGGCGGTCAAGCAGGCGAACGTCGCGTGTCGCCACTGAGTTCCATGTGCTCGCCATTGTTGTGACGTTGTAAAGCATGTTGCATTCGGGCTTCTCTACGGTGCCGAAGTAAGGCGCGATCTTTGACGGCTCCATCACCACCTCGCCGAGCAGCAGTACGGAAGGACAGACGATCTCGCAGATGATGCGCATTATCCTGACGATGTTATGCACCTGAGGAAGGTTCCTGCACTGGGTGCCGAGCTCCTTCCAGATATACGGCACCGCGTCAAGACGGATAACGTCGATTCCGGCGTTTGCCAAGTAGAGCATATTCGCCGTCATGTCGTTGAACACCATCGGGTTTGAGTAATTCAGATCCCACTGGTATGGATAGAACGTCGTCATAACTATATCGCCGCTCGCGAGCTTGGTGAAATTACCGGGAGCGGTCGTCGGGAACACCTGCGGAACGGTCTTTTCGTATTCGTTCGGAATGTCCGGGTTGTCATAGAAAAAGTAACGGCTGCGCGCCGACATATCGCCCATGCGCGCCTTTTTTGCCCATTCGTGTTCGTCGCTGGTGTGGTTCATCACAAAGTCAAGGCAGCAGCTGATGCCTCTCTTGTGGCAAAGCTCTGTCAGCTCGCGCAGGTCGTCCATCGTTCCAAGCTCGGACTGCACCTTGCGGAAGT
>CAMHHL010000194.1 GCA_946184925.1 uncultured Clostridia bacterium
AGGCTGTCCATGAAATTTTGAGATTTCATTATAGGCGGATAAACCGTGAACTCCGAGCTGTCCTGCCAATGCACGTCGGGATGGTGAAGAAACTTTTCGCCTCTGCCCGTAAACGCGGCGACCTCGTATTCGTTGGCGATAAAGACCTCGCCTTCGCCATAGAGGTAGGTATCGACCTTGGCTTTGACGGATTTGCTGTTGAGGTTATCCGACATGAATTTCTGATAGATCGTCCAGTCCTCCAAATCGTAATGATCCTTGGGTGAGCCTGAGCAGAGAAGTGTGGCGGCGCTGCCGTTGTCGGCGGTCAGTTTCACCTTTGAAAACATCACGCTCATGTCATTTCCTCCATAGAAAAGCCCTCGTCACCAGTCGGAATGATAAAGCGGTTATAGTCCAAATAATCCACTTCATCGCTGTTGAGAAAATCCTCACCGCGCTTTTCAAATTCCGCGATATCATCCTCATCGGCGTTTTCGCTTTCGCCCTCGCCGTAAAGATAGTGCTCGACATCTACGGTAACGCTTTCCGCGTCGGGATTGTCCTCGAGGAAATCACAGTAACCGTCGGTTTCGGTGATCTGTTCCTCGGTGTCGGGCATTCCCGGGCAGAGATATTCATCCGTAGAGCCGCTATCTGTAGTCAGGCATACTCTTGAAAACAGCTTGCTCACGCTACATTCCTCCCATTGTCATCGAACTGCTCTCGTCCTCGAACTTGTCCATAAAAGAATCAAACCCGTCCTCTCCGTCGTAGAAGACAAATCCGCCGCTTACAAACTGACCGCCTTTTTCCTCCGCCATATGTGCGCCGAATTCTGCAAAGTCGAAATAATCGCATAGTTCATCGCTGATTTCATACTCATCGTAATAATCGCTTTCCACGAAGAACCTTCCGACACCCTCATAGTCGCCGTAGCTGATATCATTCAGCCATTCAAACTCGTCAAGGTGATTGATCAGCGTGATGATGTTCTTTGAGGATTTAACGTCCGTCATCTCCATCGCGGCATCGAGCTTTTCGGTATCTATGTCATAGGTGTTAAGCTCATACGCAAGTTCGTTCAGTGCGTCAATGCCCTCGTTGTCGAGTATTTCCTCAAAGCGGACGGAGAAACGACTGAAATTGGGATTTCCGTATTCACTGGACAAATCGCAGTCGTCAATGGATTCCGCGCCGAGCCTGCGTACTGCCTTGTCTATGGCAAGCTGCGATTCAGGCAGGAACAAGCTCTCGTATCTGCCCTTGTACTCCACATCGACATTGACGATGAACGATTGGTAAGCAAAGCCCGGAAAGGTTTTGCCGTCATAGACTTCCTCGATCGGCTTATCCTCAACAAACAGCAGTCCGCGCTCGGTAAAGACGCCGCGTCCTGATGCGAGGAGCTTTCTGCCTATTTCGGCGTACTTTGCATCATATCGTGAATCTGCCGGTACGCACCCCTCGGTGTTGAGCGTGTAATCTCTGCCGACCTTTGTCATATCGCCGACGTTCTTGATGAGCGTGAATTTGTCGAGATTATAGGTTAGGTTGATCATATCCTTCAGGCTTTGAGCGTTTTCATGCTCGGTTGCAGCAAAGAACTGTTCAATCTCTTCTTCGGTAAAGGAATCAAGCCGCCTTGCGAGGAAGTTCAGCTCGTCGAGATTAACAGTCTGCGCATTCAAAGCCGACAGCTCCAACGGATAATGAACGTCCTCGACAAAGAACAGTTGGGTGGTGTCCGTCGGCATTTCCGAATTTTCGAGAATGACGTTAAGCATTTCGTCGCTGACGGGGAAATCGATATTCACAGAGTTCCCGTTATAGCTGATGTGTGCTGAGATATACAATGTTTTTCATCTCCTATCTGGAAATCCCCGAACCATCGCTGATTCGGGGATTCTGATTATTATTTATCCGTATACTACATAGATTTGACCGCCGCTTGCGACGACGTTGAACATAATATCTGACGGCTCCGCGCCCAATCCGGCGTAGTAGTACGGGACGTAATCGACGTCGCCGTAGCAAGCCGCCGTCGCCGCGTCGGTATCGGTGTAACCGCTGATATCCGTCGGCGGGAACCATCCCGCGTTGCCGATGCCAAGAGAGCCGTTGTAAACCATACCAAGGCACTGACCGTAGGCAATCAGGTTGATGACTACCTGATCGTAGTCAAGATATTTCTTTTCAGTCGGCGGCTCTGCTGGTTCAGGCTCGGGAGCTTTAGTAGGCTTTGGCTTCGGTGCTTCCGTTGCTTTTGGCTGAGTCGCTTGAGTTGGCTTCGGAGCGGGTTTGCTCTGCGGCTTTTCGGTAGTTCTCTGGCTGCTGCTCTGACTGTTTCCGCTCTGTTTCGGAGTGTTTTCACCCGAACCTCCTGAGCTTTGGGTCACTGAGCTTTCGCTGTTCTGCATACTCCCGTCGTTCTCCGAAACGCCGCCCTGTTGGCGCGACATTTGCCCAACGTCGGCTTTTTTCGCCGTGGTCGGGTACACACCCGAAGGCTCCTGAAAAGCCGACACAGGCGATTTCTCGGCGTTTTCCGTTTTTGCTGTT
>CAMHHL010000195.1 GCA_946184925.1 uncultured Clostridia bacterium
AGTCTGCCCTCGAGCAGGAACGTGTATTCTGATCCGTCCTTTTTTACATCGATCTTCAAATAGCTTTTGCTGCTCAGATTTGCGGCAGGTTTTTTGTCCTTTTTTCCGAATAATGCCATAATATTATCCTCCTGTTATAAATAAATAATTTTAGTATTATAGCGCCTGTTTTCATTATACTATATGTTTTTTAAAAATCCAAGCGTTAGTTAAAAAATAACGAAATACTTTCAAAATCTATTGTCTTTTTATACAGTTTTTGTGTATAATAGTAATCGCGAAAGGCAGAAAAGCATCGGCTCTAAACTGCTTTTGCGGTGACAATAAAATATTTAGAAAGAAGGAAAAAAATGAAAAAAATCTTAGTTATCCTTTTAGCGGCGGCAATGATGGTCCCTTTGGCGGCATGCTCCGCGCAGCAGCAGTCCGCAAATAACAGCGAGCAGCCGACAACAAAGAGCGAACAGCCCGAAAACACAAACACACAGGCTGAGACCGACAGAGAAACGATCTATCAGGTCGCATTGCTGCAGTCGCTGACGCAGGGCTACTATGACGGCATTATCAAGGTCAGCGAGCTCAAAGAGCACGGCGACATCGGCATCGGCACCTTTGAGGGCGTCAACGGCGAGATGATCGTGCTTGACGGCACGGTTTATCAGGCGCTCGGTGACGGCACGGTACAGGTTGCGGCTGATGACGAGACCGTACCATTCTCCAACGTGACCTTTTTTGACAAGGACGGCAGCGTGGAGCTTTCGGATATCAATGACGTCAACGCATTAAAGGAAAAACTCAATGCGATGGTTAAGGAAAACGGCAAAAACCTTTTCTACTTTGTCAAAATAAGCGGCACCTTTGAGAAAATGAACGTGCGCAGCGAAATCAAGCAGGAAAAGCCTTATAAGACGCTCGACAAGGCGCTCGAAACAGACCAGAGGGAATTTAACTGTGACAACATTACGGGTACAGTCGTCGCTCTGTACTGCCCCGATTATATGAACGGTCTGAACACCCCCGGCTGGCATTTCCACTTCATCTCCGATGACAAAACAAAGGGCGGTCATCTGCTTGACCTGCAATTCGCCAAAGCAACGGCGGAGTATGACGCTACGCCCGAATTTGACATGTGTCTGACGGATAACGGCGATTTCCAGCAAATGGAGCTTGCAAATGACGTCAGCGACGCGATCAAGAAGGTCGAAACAAACGAGGAATAAGAGCGATTTTTGAAAAGGGATTTGAAGAGCCGTTCATGCCGCAGGTATGGCCTGATCTCAACTATGTTGTCGGCGGTGCTTCGGCGGGCTTTGCACGCTACACGGATGAGGTTCGCAGCCGTTATCTCGGTGCCGACGTTGCCTTCTTCTACCGCGGGATCTCCGCTTCGGAGGGTATCTTTACCGTTCCTGTCGCGTTTGCCGACCATCAGTCGTGCCTCATCCCGGACTCGCTGTTCTATGAGTTTATTGATATTGATGACGAGAACGCAAAACCGGTCACCATGGACAAGCTGGAGGTTGGAAAAAAATATGAACTGGTGATCTCCAACCACTCAGGCTTCTACCGCTACCGCATGAAGGATGTTCTGCTGGTAGTAGGCTTCCATAACGCGACGCCTATGGTGGAATTCCAGTACAGAATTGACAAGACCGTAAGCCTGATGGGAGAGAAAACCACAGAAATGGCGCTGCGTACCGCCGCCGATCTCACCGCAAAGGATTGCGGCTTCCTGCTGGTGGACAACTCCGTATATCCCGACGATGAGAATGTGCAGTATGTCTACATCATGGAGATAGACCGCGTACCGCAGGATTTAACGGAAGAAAAAATCTATGAATCCCTGGAAAAGCATCTCGCCGAGGTTAACCTCTCCTACGGAGATAAGGTCAAAAACGGCTTGATCCAACCGGTAAAGATCCTGTTCTCTCAGCCGGAAACCTATGTGCTTTACAAAGAAATGATGCTGAGGATGGGCAACTCGATCGCTCAGCTCAAGCCTGTCACTGTCATCGGCAACGAGCAGCAGAAGAATTTCTTCTTCACCCTCGTGGATGACTTTGAAGAAATCAAGGCACTGTGCGCACGCTGATAAGGAGTGATCGCGTGATCCAAAGGCTGGATGAAAAGGGCTGTCTGTACTTTATGGATTATACCGGGGATTATTATGATCCCGGGCTGATTCGGAAAATCAAAAAAGCTGCCGCGGCAAAGGCAGGCTGTTCCTGCTTTTTGACGCACAACGAGCACGGTCATGTCCTCACCTGCAGGAATTATGATCTGGGACATTGCGTATCGGAAAATGATCCTGCGTTCACCGGTCTGAATGTGATCCTGCATTGTCAGCCGAAGGATAAATACGAATCCATCGGTGTATGCGACGCGGTGTGGATTGATCCCTTTAATCCGCTGTTCCAATCCGGCGGTCCCGATAAAGAAGGCTTTTCGACGGAGATGTTCTCCTGTCTGCCGTATGTCTGCATGGACGGCGTCAACGAAAAAGGCGTGGCGATCTGCATCCTTTCGCTGCTG
>CAMHHL010000196.1 GCA_946184925.1 uncultured Clostridia bacterium
ATTGTTTTATATACTTATTTATATGAACAGGTTTCAAAGAACCTGATAAAAAGGGATTACGCTAAGCCGTTCTGACCAACGGCATATTTGCTGTACTTTGCTGCTCCCGACGTGCTCTCTTGATCGCCGTCGGGCTGGCGCCGTAGTATTTGCGGCAAGCGTTCGTAAAATGGTTGTAATGACCGAAGCCGTTTTTGATTGCCGCTTCACATACGGGGACGTCGTGCGTGAGGTAATCGTCGAGCGCGTGGTTGACGCGCACCTCGTTGAGATAGGTCACAAAATTCTTGCCCATCAGCTTTTTGAAATACGGTGTGATATACATGGGCGCGATATCAACAAGCTCCGCAATCTCACCAATCAAAATCTTTCGGCGGTAGTTTTCTTCAATATACTGCCTGATGATCTGTGTGTCGCTTTTGGTGTTACGCTTTCCGCCGACATCCGCAGGGGTCGCCTTTTTCTTACAACATCGGGTCAGCAGCAGCCGCAGCATTTTGATCATCATCGAATACTTTTCCAGCGCGCTGTATTCGTCAAAGGCATTTTGCTCGATCGCCAACAGCTTCTGCATCAGCAAGGTCATCTCGCGCCGTGCCTGTGAGTTTTCATGCAATTCAAAATCATATTCACCGATCGCGCGGAAAAACGATCTGACAAAAAGATCGGAAAAATGAACGCTTAAATACCGCGCCTCCCAGCCGGTCATGGAGTGAACCGTCTTTGCTCCGAGCACGATCACATCGCCGCGTTTAAGCTCGTGTTCCAAATCGTTGATCGTGACAAACAGCGTTCCGCTGTCAACATAGATCAGCTCGATTTCCTCGTGCCAGTGAGCTTCGACCGAGGTCTTGCCGTCGGGACTGTCAAACAGCCTGATCCGTCCGGGTAGATTGTTGTCATATTCAATTGTTTGATGTACATACATTTCTTATCACCTCCCGTGCCGGTGGGCACTTTCTGCGCCTTTTGACAAGTTCTATTTAGAGGTAAGATTCATCAACGGCGCGTCCCCACTCTGTATATTCTTTTTAAGTTGAAACGGTGTGTGCCGGTGGGCACTTTCTGCGCCTTTTGAGAAGTCTTATTTTGGGGTAAGATGCATCAACGGCGCGTCACCGCTTTGCTGTTGTTTTTTCAGTTGAAATGGCGTAACGCCGTAGGCTTGCTTGCATTTCGCGACAAAAGTCCGTTTGCTCGGAAATCCGCCTGCTTTAGCAGCGTCGTCAATCGACATTCCCTTGTTCACCAGCGCGTCCATCGATCGCGCTAACCGAAACTCCAGAATGTACTTTGTGAAGGTCTTGCCTGTCGCTTCCTTAAAGCGCCTTGCCAAATAGACAGGCTGAACACCAAGCTGATCAGCAACAGAGTTTTCCGTGAAATGCTCCCGATAATGCTGTTCGATATACTCGATTGCCAGCTTGACGTGGCGTGACTGGATGTTTTCGCCCTTTTTGACAGCGCCGGGATTCTCATGGCGGCACTGTACAAACAGAACGTGCAGCAAATCGGTAATGAGCCCATACTGCCGTAAATCGGGAAGCTCTGATTCATCCGTCGTCCGCGAAAGCTGCCAGAGAAGATTTCGCAGCTCCTCCTCTGCGCCGCTGCCGCTGACAACCTTGAACACGCTACTGTAAAGTGTTTTGTCAAACCGCGTCGCGAATTCGTAGGAGATATCGAGAATCAGACATTTCACATTTTCAGCGGACAGGCTGTGATTCTCCACCGAATTAATCAGCCGGAACTCGTTGACACGAAGCGTCTGGGCTGCGTTATTAACAGTGATTTCAAGCGCGCCGTCAAGCACATACACCAGCTCGATTTCTTTGTGCCAGTGATAGGGCGTTTCGATTGCACCTTGCCGTATCTCGATTCTTGCCGGAAGGCGGCGGTTGTACCGAATCAGCTCAAACTCACTGTTCACAACTCACCCTCCCAAATCGTTTTCCGACAGCACATACTTTCTCACAGTATTCATTATTCTGCGATTCTATTATAACATAGTGAAAAGCTAAATACAATGGGTTTTTGAAAAATATATATTTATATTTTAGAATAAAAGCACAAAAGCCGCTCTTATAATTCGCAATTCGAAAAATAAACGACTGTTTCGGTTAATACTAAAATGCTTTATACTATTATTCGCCGTCAAATTTATTGTCAATGTATCAGGAGGAGATTTATGTCAAGAAAAGGCGAAAATATTTATAAAAGGAAAGACGGGCGCTGGGAAGGTCGTTATAAAATCGGAGTTGCTGAAAATGGTCGCGCGCGTTATCATTCATGCTACGGAAAGACTTATCGTGAGGTAAAGGCAAGGTTAGATTTATGCAAACAGTCGCAGATAACACGTGAAAACCGCAAGAACAGCTCAGAAAAGCTGTTTAATGATTATTGCGGCGAATGGCTTCTTTTCAGCAAAACGAGGGTCAAGGAATCTACCATCGCAAAATACACTGCGGCGGTAGAAAACCATATCAAGCCTTTCTTTGGCGGTTACAGACC
>CAMHHL010000197.1 GCA_946184925.1 uncultured Clostridia bacterium
ACACATAGCCGGGTGCTGATGTACCTATGTACTTTTTGGAGCCCCTTCTTTGCACTTTTTACTTGACAAACACAAACTCTTTCTTTATAATGATGACGGTTGGTGACGATCAACCTTTAATGAACTGTACAGTCATGATTATTCCATTTATTTAAGGAGAATAATTATGCAGTTATTCAAAAACTTTTGTACCCCAACGGTAAACAAAAACGGTTTATTAGTTGATTTTCAGCTGAACGTACCCGAAAGCTATAATTTCGGCTATGATGTAGTTGATGAGATGGCTCGCCTTGCACCCTGCGACAGGGCTCTTGTCTATACTAACCCTGACAAGGTTGAAAAAACATTTACATTTGGCGACATAAGCCGGCTGAGCAATAAAGCGGCAAATGCGCTGAAAGCACAAGGCGTTAAAAAAGGCGATAAAGTGCTCGTTATTTTGAAGCGTAACTATGAGTACTGGTATATTGTACCGGCACTCCATAAATTAGGCGCGGTTGCCATTCCGGCGACCAATATGCTGACAGTTGACGATATTACCTATCGCATAGAAACAGCGGATATTCGTTTTGCAATCTGTACTCCGGACGGCAGCACAGCCGAGGATATGCTTGAAGCCGCAGCGCAAAAACGGCAGTTAGAATCAGTTTTCGTTGTGCGCCGCGATTTGCCGGGAGCGATAAATCTGACAAAACTGATAGATTCGGCAGACGAAAGCTTCACGCCTGTTGATACCAAAGCGGAAGAACCTATGCTGATTTACTTTACCTCCGGCACAACAGGCTACCCGAAAGCAGTCGTGCATAATCACACCTACTCGCTTTCGCACATAATCACCGCTAAATACTGGCAGAACGTCCGTGAAAACGGGCTTCACCTGACCGTAGCCGAAACAGGTTGGGGCAAAGCCTCGTGGGGAAAGATCTACGGACAATGGCTGTGCGGCTGCGCTGTTATGGTTTACGATTTTGACAGCTTCTCACCGCACAAGCTGCTGCGGATAATGGAGAAATACAAGGTTACCTCTTTTTGCGCGCCGCCGACGGTTTACCGTTATTTTATCAAGCGTGATATGAGCAAGTATGATTTATCGGCGCTGGAGCACCTGACCACTGCCGGAGAGGCTTTGAATCCCTCTGTGTTTGAAAAGGTTTATGAGCAGACGGGTCTGTGCTTAAAGGAAGGCTTCGGTCAAACAGAGTCCGTGCTTATGCTCGGTAATCTTGTCGGTACAGAGTCAAAGACCGGCTCGCTCGGAAAGCCTACGCCGTTGTACAACACCATGATAGTTGACGAAGACGGCAACGAGCTTAAGGAGAACGAGGTCGGCGAAATCGTAGTCGTGCCGCAAAAGCAGCAGTACGGTATATTTATGGGCTATTGCGGTGATGAAAAGCTGTACGAAAGCGTGTGGAGAAACGGCGTTTATCACACAGGCGACACCGCGTATAAGGACGAAGACGGATTCTATTGGTATGTCGGAAGAATAGACGATTTGATCAAAACAAGAGGCTTCCGCGTCGGACCGTTTGAAATCGAAAATGTATTGATGAAACACCCTGCTGTTTTGGAATGCGCGGTCACGGGTATTCCCGACGCTTCAAGAGGACAGGCTATCAAAGCAACGGTAAAGCTTGCCGACGGTTTTGAAAAGAGCAAACAGCTCGAAAAAGAAATCAAGCGTTTTGTCAACAAAAAGGTTTCATCCTACAAGCATATCCAGGTGCTTGAATTTGCCGACGAAATGCCGAAAACCATAAGCGGAAAAATCAAACGCACCGATATAAGAAGTATTGACAGAACTAAGATTTGTTAAGAAATGACATAGTTTCCCCGCCTGTTCCCAGCGAGCAGGCGGGGATTTTTGATAAACGAAAACTCCGCGTTTTCTTGCGGAGTTTGTGGACAATCGGTTGTTTTTCTGATATGATTAATTAATAATGGGTAATGGGGGCAGCAAAATGAAGCTGACAGACATTCATCATATCGCGATCATCACTTCCGATTATGAACGGACAAAGCATTTTTATGTAGATTTGCTCGGATTTGAAATCATCAGGGAAAACTATCGTACAAATAAACAGGATACGAAATTGGATTTGCGGCTTGGCAACGCTGAATTGGAGATTTTCTGTGTTCAAAATCCGCCAAAGCGTGTGACTGATCCCGAAGCGTGCGGCTTGCGGCATCTTGCATTTGCGGTAGAAAATATAGAGGAAATTGTCGCTGAACTGAATGATTTGGGGATTCCCACAGAGCCAATACGCAGAGATGACTACACGGGAAAGAAGATGACCTTCTTCCGCGATCCTGACGGACTGCCGCTGGAACTGCATGAGTAGCCGTATATTCTAAAAGCTGATTAATCAGTATTCAAGGAGGAAAGAAACAAAATGAGTTTTTTATTTGTTGCTCTTGGCGGCGCGTTAGGCGCAATAGGAAGGTACGCTATCAGCCTTATTCCCGTAAAAACTGATTTTCCAATACTTACATTGATAACAAATATCATC
>CAMHHL010000198.1 GCA_946184925.1 uncultured Clostridia bacterium
GATTTGATCGGCAACATTCCTGCGCGGCGCAAGCTGTTAGAAATGCAGCGCGGTTATTTTGTAACGACCGAAGATGATCCTGATAAGCTTATTTACGCAGGCTTTTCTAAGGAAACCGCACAGTCCTTCATTGATAATTTTGAAAAGTATCTTAATGACAATAAAGACAGCATCGAGGCTTTGCGCATTATCTACAATTCCGAGGATGTTGTGATCACTCACAGTATGCTTGTTGAATTGCGTGACAGTTTACTTTCGGAAAGTCGACAGTACAGCCCCTATCAAATATGGCGCAATTACAAAGTAATCGACGAATTTGCTAATGTAGATGAATTGGATATGAAGGCTAACTTTAATGCGCTGACAAATCTCATTCAGATCGTGCGTTTTGCATATCATAAAAATCAAAAGCTCACCGCATTGATCAAGGGCTACATGCAGCGTTTCAACCTGTACTGCGGTCAAGCGCAGCGTACCTTATCAAACGACCAAATAGAAATTATGCGGCAGATTGCGGAATTCGTGATTAACGACGGCGCAATCACCGCGATGGAATTAAATGAAATCGACACAGACCTCTGGCGCAGAGGAATAACAAGTTTTACTGCTCCTGTTTTCAACGACGAGATACAAACTATGTCAAGGTTTTTACTGAGAGCAGCATAAGAGGTGTAAAGAATGGCAACCACTCAAAAGACCGAATCCGCCCTGCTCTCAAAGGTATGGAATATAGCAAATGTACTGTCAGCGGCAGGCGTTGGGTTTACGGATTATATAACGCAGCTGACCTATATCCTGTTCTTAAAAATGGACGACGAAAAGGAGTCGATGGGACTAAAAAGCTATCTTCCCGAAGGCTGCAAGTGGAAGGATTTAAGCTCGTTAAGCGGCGACGACCTCGTTGAAAAATATGAGGAGATTTTAAAAGAGCTTTCCAAATGCGACGGCTTGATCGGTACGATCTTTACAAAGGCTACCAACAAGCTGTACCGTCCCGTTATGCTCAAAAAGGTCATTGATATGGTTGATGAGGACAACTGGTATATGATGGAAGGCGACCTTAAAGGCGCAATCTATGAAAAGATCCTCGAAAAGAACGGACAGGATAAAAAGAGCGGCGCAGGTCAGTACTTTACACCGAGAGCATTGATTTCCGCTATTGTGGATGTTGTCGATCCCAAGATCACCGAAACGGTTGCCGATCCCTGCTGCGGAACGGCAGGCTTTCTCCTTGCGGCTTATGAGCATATGAAGCCCCAGAGCAAGGATGTTGAAAAGCAAAAATTTCTGAAAAACAATGCGCTGTACGGAGCGGACAACACCGATTTGGTTGTTACCCTTGCTTCTATGAATCTGTATTTGCACGATATCGGCGTTAAGAAAAGCCCGATCGTCTATCAGGATTCGCTGATCGATACCTCGGACAAAATGTATCAGGTAGTCCTGACAAATCCACCTTTCGGTACCCGTCCGCAAGGCAGCGTTGATGTATCCTCTAACAGACCGGAATTTATTAAAACCTCGGATAATCAGGTCAACTTTTTACAGCATATTATGTCCATCGTCAAAACAGGCGGACGCGTCGGCGTCGTTATGCCCGACAGCGTTCTGACCGATGGCGGTTCTACGGCGAAAGTCCGTGAAAAACTGCTCAAGGATTATAACCTGCATACGATCCTTCGTCTGCCCACAGGTATCTTTTATGCGAACGGCGTCAAGACAAACGTGCTGTTTTTCGACAAAGGCGAGGCGACGCAGGATATCTGGGTATATGATTACCGCACAGGCGTAAAGCACACATTGGCGACAAAGCCTATGACGAGAGAACACTTGCAGGACTTCGTGGATTGCTATTGCGTCGGTCATATGGATGACCGCAAAGAAACCTATGACGCGGAAACCAACCCCAACGGCAGATGGCGCAGATTCACAGCGGAAGAAGTGTCGAAGCGTGAAGACTTGAACTTCAAGTGGATCGACTTCACCGAAGAAGATGACCGCACTGTTGCGGAAATCCTCGACGAAATGCAGGAAGAATCCGACGGAATCGCTGCCGCTGTTGCTCAGCTCAAAGAGCTGTTGGGAGGGATCGAGCTGTGATTGATACTCAGGCTATCCGGATCAAAATCCTCGACCTCGCTATGCGCGGACAGTTGACTGAGCAACTCCCCGAGGACGGCACCGCCGAAGAACTTTATCAGCAGATACTGGAAGAAAAACAAGAACTGATCAAAGAGGGCAAAATCAAAAAACAAAAACCTCTCCCCGAAATCACTGATGAAGAAATACCTTTTGATATTCCGAAGAATTGGAAGTGGGTTTATTTAGGAGAGCTATTTGATCACAATACAGGCAAAGCCCTTAAAACGAGTGATCGAAATGGGCAGCTATTGGAATACATTACTACATCGAACTTATATTGGGATCACTTTGAATTAAGAGATTTAAAAAAGATGTATTTCAAGGAAAACGAAATAGACAAATGTACAGTAAAAAAAGGTG